>JANNFE010000036.1:0-23241 GCA_031379415.1 Betaproteobacteria bacterium
GGCGCTGATTGCGGTCTACGACAACTGCAACAGCCTGCACACGAACGCCTTCGATGAAGCCATCACCACCCCCACCGAAGACAGCGTGCGCCGGGCCATGGCCATCCAGCTCATCAGCAACCGCGAGTGGGGCCGGGCGAAGACCGAGAACCCGAATCAGGGCGCCTTCGTCATCGACGAGTTGACGGAACTGGTGGAAGAAGCGGTGCTGTCGGAGTTCGAGAAGATCGCCGAACGCGGCGGTGTGCTGGGCGCGATGGAGACGGGTTACCAGCGCAGCAAGATCCAGGAAGAGAGCATGCACTACGAGATGCAGAAGCACACCGGCGAGTACCCGATCGTGGGCGTCAACACCTTCCGCAACCCGCATGGCGACCCGGTGTCAGAGAGCATCGAACTGGCGCGCAGTACCGATGAAGAAAAGCAGGGCCAGCTGGCCCGCCTGGCCGACTTCCACGCCCGCCATGCCGCCGAAGCACCGGCCATGCTGCAGCGCCTGCAGCAGGCGGTGATGGCAGGCGGCAACGTCTTCGCCGTGCTGATGGACGCCGTGCGCTGCTGCAGCCTGGGGCAGATCACGAACGCGCTGTTCGAGGTGGGCGGGCAGTACCGGCGCAGCATGTAGGGCTGGCGCCGCGTCAGGCGCAGCGGCGCCGCAGCCGCACGGCGGCGATGAAGGCCAGCCCCAGCGGTAGCAACAAGGCGGCACCGGGCTCGGGCACGGGGCTCGCCGAGTAGGTGGCATTGGTCAAGGTGCCCTCTGCCGTGCAGGCGCCGAACCCGTTGCCGTAGTAGCAGATGGCGCCGCCCAGGCCGGTGAGGACCAGGCGCTCCAGCGTCGGGGCGCTGGAGGTGCCGGTGTACAGGATGTCGAAGGTGGGCAGGATGAACTGCATGCGGTCGCCGGGCACGAGCACGCTGTCCATCCGGATGTCGATGCCATAGTAGAAGCTGTCCGCATAGCTGAACCACCCGACGGTGTTCACGGTGCTCGTGAATGGCGAGCCGTTGAAGATGCTGTCGATGGTGACGTTTCTGATCTGGAACGCCTCGCTGAACTGGGGCTCGACCCCAGTCAGCGGCTCTGCCACGTCGAAGCTGATCGACAGCGTGCCGGGGCCGGCGCTGAGCGGCGGCAGTTCGAAGCCTGAGTTGATGCTCACACGCAGTGTCTCGGCCTGGGCGGCTAGGCTGCAGGCGGCCAGGCACAGGCTGGCCAGGAAACGGTTCAAGGTCTTCATCGCGGGCTCCTCGGTCGGGCGCACAGGGCGCCGGGTTGCGTTCGCCGACCGATGGCGACACCCGCGAGGGTGGTGCCTTCGGCAGCGGCCAGACTGAACTCTGGGACCGCCGCCGTCACGCAGGCGTTACGCGCGCCGGATGCCCGCCTCCAGCACGAAGAACTGCGGGTTGAGCGTGGCCAGCGGGCCGCGCAGCTTGTCGATCTCGGCCGCCGGGGCGTGCACTTCCAGCTTGGTGATCTGGGCGATCTTCAGCGCTTGGCCGAGCAGTGCGCCCACGTTGTCCAGGTGCGCCAGCACGGCGGCGGCGTCGTCGTAGCCCTCGCGGCAGTGCGCCACGTCGCCGTCGTAGGAAAAGCAGTAGTGCTCGCAACCCGGCTCGTTGCGCGTGCGCGCCACGAACTGCGGGCCCAGCGCCTTGAAGGCGTCGAGCTGGCCGGCATGGACCTTGAAGTAGGGCACCAGGGTGCAGACGGTGTCGGGCTGGAACATGGGCGTCTCCTTGTGGGCGCGGGGTCTGGTTTCCGCGGCCGCATGCTAGAGGCGTGCACGGCCGCGCGCCATCGGGTCCGGCGAGCAGCCTGGGAGCCCCTGCGATGGTGGATGGTGTCGGCGCGGCGCTCCTGCAGAATCGGGCTCGCCCACGACGCCCAGAGATCCCCATGGCCTTCGAGTACAGCACGCAAGGCGCGACCTTCGATTTCCCCAACCCCTACCGCATCGAGAACCAGTTCCTCGCGGCGCGGGGCCTCGTGCTGCTGGCCTGCGGCGTGGTGCTGCTGGTGCTGGCGCGCGGTGCCGGCGCGGCGGTGTCGGTGCAGGGCGCGAACGCGACGCAAGGCGGCTTCGTGCTGCTGGTGGTGGGCGGGGCGGTGCTGGTGCTGCTGGGCATCCTGGAACTGGCGCGCGCAGCGCGCCAGTTGCGCGTGTTCTTCGGCCGTGGTCAGCCGCCTTCGCTGGCGCCCGAGGTACCGCGCGAGATCCACGGCAGCAGCCCGCGTGCGCAGACTCTTGTCGAGCAGTTGCGCCATGGCGCCATCGCACTGGCCGAACCGCAGGGCGCGCTGAACGGCATCCTGTACTCGGTTTCGCGTCACCTCGTCACCGCGCCGCGTGTGTTGCGCGACTACGTGCAGGTGCGCTTCGCCAACTTGCTGGCCGCCGGCGGGCTGCTGCTGCTGTTCACGCTGACCTGGCTGATCACGCCGCACCCGGCGGCGCAGTCGCTGGCAGCCGGTGTCTACGTGCTGCTGGGCGGCGTGCTCATCCTGCGCACCTACCTCGGGGGTGCGAGCGGATCGGTGGCGCTGAAGCCGCTGGGTTTGGCGCTGCTGCTGGTGTTCGGCATCGTCGGCACGGTGCTCATCGGCCGCGTCGCTGCGTCGCTGCCGCAGCCGGCCTGGCTGGGCGGGCTGGCGCTGCCGCGCATCGCTTTCGTGCTGCTGGTGGCCAGCGTGGCCATCGAAGCGCTCGGCCTGGTCGCCGGCAACGCGCATGTCGACGAACCGCCGCCGGCCAGCACCGCCAGCGACCAGGTGGCCGTGAGCTTCAATGCCGACCCCAACCTGCTGATGCAGGAGGTGGACCGCGAGCTGCAGAACCGCTGGACGCAGAACATCCCCAACCGCCGCTACATCTGGCATCCGCCGGTCATCGAACCCACGCGCGAGGCTGGCAACTTCACGGCCGTCGCTCTGGAAGAGACGCAGCCCATGCCGCCGCAGGCCGTGCGCAAGATGGACTGGAGCACCTGCCTGGCCTTCCCGCGCTTTTACTGGCTGGCCGCGCTGGACGCTTTGGGCGTGGTGCTCACGCTGGTGGGCGGGCTGCTGTGGCTGCGCCTGGGCGCCGAGCTGCAGTCGGGCGCGCCGCAGAGCTGGTCGCCGGTGTCCATCGGTTTCATCTTCATCGTGGTGGGTGGTTACGGCCTGCGCGTGGCGCACCTGCTGTGGGGCCGGCTCGACTTCGAGAGCACGCTGACCTGGCTCGATTTCAACGGCAGCTTCGCGCGCGCCCAAGTCGGCCTGGGCGCGCAGTTCACCGACCGCGTGCGCAGCGAGCGCACGGTGATCAACGTCGAGTCGATGACGCTGCGCGCCTGGGTCGTGCGCACGCGCTCGGTGATCTTCAGCTACCGCGACCAGACCGTGGGCAGCCGCACGCTGGTGGGCATGACGGGCGACATCGACGCGGCGCGCGGCTGGTCGCTGCAGGTGCGGCAGTTCGCGCAGGCGCAGAGTTCCATCGTCGTGCCCGGAGCCAGTGAAGACGCGCGCCGGCTGCAGCAGCTCGCCGCCGCCAACCAGCTGGCCGGCACGCCGGCCGCGCCGCAGGGGCTGCTGGCGGCGGGCATGGGCGGTCAGGGCGGCCTGCCACTGGCCCAGGCCGCGGGCCGGCATTGCCGCGCCTGCGGCACGGCGCTGGCGCCCGATGGCCTGTTCTGCCAGCGCTGCGGCACGCCCGCCAACCCGCCCGGCGGCGATGTCGACCTGGCCCTGTAGAAGACCCGATGCACTCCACCGAAAGGCCCGCCATGAATCCCAGCAGCTTCGAAGAATTCCAGTCCGCCGCCCTGGCCCAGGGTTACGACGAAGTGCTGGTGCGCGAGTGGGCGCCCGGCCAGCAGCTGGCCACGCACACCCATCCCTTCGAAGTGAAGGCGCTGGTGGTGCGCGGTGAGCTGGCGCTCACCTGCGGCGGCCATACGCGGCGCATCATGGCCGGCAGCGGTTTCGAGCTTGAGCGTGAAGCCCCGCACAGCGAACACTACGGCCCCGATGGCGCCACCTTCTGGGTGGCGCGGCGGCACGCCCAGGCCGCCTGAGCTTCAGAAGCTGTACTGCAGGCCAAACGAAGGCAGCAGCGGCAGCTGGTAGACCTCTTCGCGCGTCTTGAAGTCGGCGCTGTAGCTGTAGCCGGCCACGTTCTTGCGTGCGTAGGCGTTGATGAGCTCGACGTAGCCGGTGAGGGTGGGCGAATACTTGCGGTCGATGCGCAGGTCCAGCCGGTGGTAGGCCGGCACGCGCTGCGAGTTGATGGCGCCATAGACCGGGCGCACGCGGCCGTCGGCGTAGAAGCCGGTGCTCACCACCGGCGTGTAGGGCGAGCCGGTGTGGTAGCTCCACTTCGCGCCCCAGGTCCAGGCGTCGGAGTGCTTGTACTGGCCCACCAGCGACGCGATGACCGGCTGGTCGTAGTCGAAGCGGAAGCGCTCGCCAGTGCGGTCGTTGCGGCGCCTGGACTTCGACACGCTGAGCGAGAAGAAGCCCGAGAGCTTGGCGGTCGCTTCCTTCTTCACCAGCAGCTCGAAGCCCTGCGCCGTGCCGCTGCCGCCGTTGCGGTAGTTCAGCACCGGGTCAGAGAGGGCATAACCGCTGAAGGTCTTGCCATAGACCTCGGCGCGCCACGACCAGCCGTCGGCCAGCGTCTGCTGCACGCCCAGCACGCGGTGGGTGGAGCGCAGGTGCTGCAGCTTCGGGTTGCCCAGATCGCGCAGCGACTGGTCGATGGCCGGCGCCTGGTTGTGTTGGCCCCAGCCCACCGAGACCAGCGTCTGCGGCGACCAGTTCCACTCCACGCCCAGGCGCGGTTCGCTGAAGGTTTCCTTCGCGTAGCCGTCGCGGCTCACGCGTGCGCCACCGGTGGCCGTCCACGCGGGCGAAAGTCGCCACCGGTGATTGGCGTAGACGTCGGCCTGGTTCTGCCGCGTCTTCTGGCGCGACAGCACGCGGCCGGCGCTGGTGAGGTCGCAGTTGGGCTCGAACTCGGTGCAGCGCGGGTCCTGAAAGTCGAGGTCCAGGTCGACGAGGCGGCTGTTCAGCGAACCCCCCACCGTGGTGGCATGTTCCCGGCTCCACGCCAGGCGCAACTGCTCGCGCAGGTAGGTGGTGGTGGCCTGGGCGTCGAAATAGCCGGCGCTGCCCACGCGCGCGTAGTCGCGCACCACCATCTGGCCCACAGCGAGCTGGTTGCTGGCCAGTTTGCCGAAGTCGCCGTCCCAGCTGGCGGCCAGGCTGCGGTAGCTCTGGCGCGTGCTGCTGTTGCCCACCAGCACCGGTTCGCGCTGGCCGATCTTGGAGTCGGGCTTGGCCGTGAAGTCGATGCGGTCGCCAGCGGTGGCGAAGTCCAGCCGCAGGCGGTGGTCGGCGTTCAGCGTCCACAGCAGGCGGCCCTGCGAGTCGTGATAGACCGGCACCGTGTAGGTGACACCTTCTTCCTTGTCCTCGGCGGTCTTGGTGACCAGGTCGAACCAGCTGCGGCGGCCGGCGATGAAGAAGGCCAGGTTGTCGCTGATCGGCCCTTCCACCAGCAGGCTGGCGCCGAGCAGGCTGATGTCGGCCTTGCCGCCGATGCGGTCGCTGCGCGGGTTGCGCAGCGAGATGTCGAACACCGCGCCCACCACGTCGCCGTACTCGGGGCTCCAGGCCGCGCTGGCCAGGTCGAAGCGGCGGATCAGTTCAGGGTTGAAGGTGCTGGCAAAGCCGCCCAGGTGGAAGAGGTAGCCCACGGGCAGGAAGTCGACGTAGTAGGCGTTGTCCTCGGGCCGCGCGCCGCGCACGGCGGGGGCGCTGCTGCCGTCGTCCACGGTGGTCACGCCGGGCAGGCTCTGCACCGCCTTCATGGGGTCGCCGGCGCTGCCGGGGATGCGCGACAGTTCCTCGCGCGTCAGCGTCTGCTTGCCGGCAGCGTTGCGCACGCGCTGGCCCTGCACTTCCACCGTTTGCGGGGCGGTGGATGTGTCCTGCGCCCAGGCGCTGAAGACGGCGCCTTGCAGCGCTGCGACGAGCACGAAAGCGGGCACGCGCAGCGCGTGCGGATGGGAACCATGATTCACGAGGAGCACCTTCTCGGCTGATGACAGGCCGCGATCGTGCGGCGCCCATCCTTGGCCTTTCCTGAAGGCTCTTAGCGTGGCAGCGTCACCACCAGCGTGCAGCCGGCGCCCGCCGGGCCGTCGTCCACGCGCGCTTCGCCACCCAGTGAGCGCGCCGCCTCGCGCACGATGGCCAGGCCCAGGCCGGCGCCCCGTGCGAGTTCGGCACGGCCGCGCCAGAAACGTTCGAAGACCTGCTCGCGGTGCTCGGGCGCGATGCCCGGCCCCTGGTCCGACACGCGCAACTGCCACTGCGTGTCGTGCACTAGCGCCGCCACTTCCACCGCGCCGCCCGGCCCGCCGTAGCGCAAGGCGTTGTCGACCAGGTTCTCGACGATGGAGCGCAGCGCGCGCGCATCGGTGGCCAGCAGTGCACTGTCGGGGCCGTTGAGCGACAGCTCCGTGCCCTGCGCTTCAGCGGTAGACGCGAAGCCGGCCAAGGTGTCGCGCACGATGTCCATCACGTCCGCCGCGTGGCGCGGCGCCTGCGCCAGCGCGTCGGCCTGGGCCAGGCGCAGCAGCTGGTGCGTCAGGTGCGATGCGCGCTCCACCGCCGCGTGCAGCTGCTGGCGGGCCGCTTCGCGCGCGCTGCCCTCGGCCTGCGCCAGCACATGGGCCTGGGTGCCGATGACGGCCAGCGGCGTGCGCAGTTCGTGCGCGGCGTCGTGCACGAAAGCCTTCTCGCGTGCCATGCCGCCGGCCACGCGTTCGAACAGACGGTCGAGCGCCAGCTGCAGCGGCAGCAGCTCGCGGTAGCTGCGCGACAGCGCCAGCGGCCGCGTGTCGCCTGGCGCGCGCGCCGCCACCTGGTCCGACAGCCGCTGCAGCGGTGCCAGGCCGCTGCGCACGGCCAGCCACAGCGGCAGCATCACGGCAGGAAGGGTCAGCAGCAGATAGCCGGCCAGTTCCATGAACACCGAGGTCATCAACCAGGCGCTGCGGCGCGGCGCATCGTCGATGAGTGCCACCTTCCAGTGCGCTGAACTGGCCACGTACAGGCGCAGCGTGAGCGCGCCTTGCGCGCGGTGGCCGATGCCATCGGCGATGTCGAGCAGCGGCAGGCCCGGCGCCTGTGCGGCCGGCAGCTGCAGGCTGCCGTCGCGCCTGGCCACGGCGACGTAGAGCTCGGGTTCGCTGACGTCGCCGGCCAGGGCCTGCAGTTCGGTACTGCGGAACAGCGCCACCGCAGCGCGCGCGCCGTCGTCGCTGCCCAGCTGCTCCAGTGCCCGCGCCAGGCCCTGGGCCGAACGCAGCAGGTTGCGGTCGAGCTCGCCCGACTCGCGTTGCAGCGCGCTGTAGGTGATGAAGCCGTAGATCAGCATGAACAGCAGCACGATGGCGGTGGCCACGGTGCCCAGCACGCGGCCGGTGACAGAGGGCGGCCGGCGCGACTTCATGCGCCGTCACCCACCAGCAGGTAGCCCACGCCGCGCACGGTCTTCACGCGGCCGGCGCCCACCTTGCGCCGCAGGTTGTGCACATGCACTTCGATGGCGTTGAAGTCCAGCGGCTCGCCCAGCGGTGCCAGGGCCTGCGCCAGCCGGTGCTTGGGCACCACGCCGCCGGCGGCGCGCGCCAGCGCTGCCAGGATGTCGAATTCGCGCTGTGACAGGGCCACCAGCACGCCGTCCACATGGCACAGGCGCTGGCGCATGTCGATGGCCATGCCGCTCCACTGCCAGACCGACGCTGCCTGCTGCGCGGCACGGCGCGTCACGGCGCGCACGCGCGAGATCAACTCCGCCACGACGAAGGGCTTGACGATGAAGTCGTCGGCACCGTCGTCCAGCCCGGCCAGGCGCTCGCCCAGCGCGTCGCTGGCGGTGATGACGATCATTGGCGTGGCCAGGCCCTGCTGGCGCCACAGCCGCAGCAGGTCCAGGCCGTGGCCATCGGGCAGCCCCAGGTCGAGCAGCACGCAGTCGTGGCCGCCGGCAGCGACGAAGCGGCGTGCATCGGCGGCCGTGCGCAGCCATTCGCTGCTGAAGCCGGCACCGCGCAGCGCCTGCTGCAGCGCGGCGCCGAGGTCGAGATCGTCTTCGATGAGCAGCAGATGCACCCCGGCAGCCTAATGCGTGGCCGCGGTGGCAGCTTGGCGCTGGCTTAAGGCGGGGTGGCCCTGCAGGCGCATCATGCAGAATGCCCGGGACGGAACACGACTGGGGGTGGCATGGCATATCGGTGGAGGGTGGACGGACCCGCCTTCGAGTTCCCCACGCCCTTTGGCACCGAGAACCGCTTCCTCAAGCTACGGGGTTACCTGCTCATCGCGCTGGCCCTGCTGGTGCTGGTGGTGGTGTCCTTCGTCGGCCAGGACGGCCCCGACCGCCCGGCCGTGGTGCTGGACAAGATTCCCGAGCCGGCCAGCGTCTGGCCGCATGTCTTCGGCGCGCTGCTGCTGGCGCTGTGGGGGGTGCTTGACCTGCTGCAGGCTACGCGCCAGAGCGTGGTGCTGCTCACGCCCGGCCAGCCGGCGTCGCTGGCGGCCGAGGTCTCGCGTGAAGCCACGGGCGCCAGCCCCGGCGCTTCGTGGCTGACGCAGACGCTCGGCGAGGGCGAGCCGCCGCCCGGCGAACTCACCCGGCCCTACCTGCGGGCGCTGCGCCTGCTGGGGCCGCACCTCGCTTCGGCGCCCCGTCCCTTGCAGGTCTATCTGCGCCTGCGCATCTCGCACGCGGTGCTGGCCGGCGGGCTGGCGCTGCTGCTGGCGCTGGGCGCGGTGGGCCTGGCCGCCCAGCCACCGGCGCTGGCGTTCGTGGCGCTGGTGGTGATGGCCACGATGGCCGGCTTCCTGATGCGCGACCTGCTGCTGCCCGACGAACCGGCGGTGCCGACCTGGGCGCTGGGGCTCATCTGGCTGGCGGCGGTGCTCCTGGCCGCTGTGCTGGCCTGGTTTGCCGCCGTCATTCCCCTGGCCGACAAACTGCCGCGCCTGGGCCTGCCGCTGGCCGCAGCGGTGCTGCTGGGTGGCGTGCTGCTGGCCGAAGGCCTGGCGCTGCTGGCCGCGCGCACGCATGTCGAAGCGCCGCGTGCCGCACGCCTGGCCAGCGAAGAGGTCACCGTGGGCTTCGACGCCCACCCCAGCCAGCTGCTGCAGGAGGTGGACCGCGAACTCAGCCGCCGCTGGAGCGACGGTGTGCCCAACCGCCGCTACGCCTGGCTGCCGCCGAAGATCGACGCCACGGCCGAGGAGGGCAGCTTCACCGCCACCGTGCTGGAAGAGTCGCAGCCGCTGATGGCCGCCCGCGCGCCGGGCAGCGCAAGCCCGCTGGCGGCCGCGCGCCGCCGCGGCGCGCTGGTGATCGACCTGCTGGGCTGGGTCCTCAGCGTCAGCGGCGCCGTGCTGTGGCTGGCGACGGCCTACACCCACATGCGCGACTCCGGCGTCTCGTGGACGGCGGCCAGCGTCGGCCTCGCCTGCCTGCTGGCCGGGCAGCACGCGCTGCGCGTGGCGCACCTGCTGTGGAGCCGCCTGGAGGTGGATTCCTCGGTGGTCTGGCTCGACATCAAGGGCGCCTGGTTCCGTCTGCCGGGCGCCCCTGCGGCCACGGCCGACGCCGGCGGCTGGGCGCGCAACGAGCCAGCGGTGGGTGTCGAGAACCTCGTGCTGCGCGCCTGCGCGGCGCAGGTGCGTTCGGTGTTCTACGCCGCCGGTACCTACGAGCTGGGCAGCCGCACGCTGCTCAACGTCATGCCCCAGCCCAAGACCGCCAGCGTGTGGACGGCGCTGGCGCGCGACTTCGCCGGCAAGGCCGGCACCAGCCCGACGGCGGCCAACCCCGCGGTGGTGGCGGCGCGCATCCGCGCCCGCGAGCGCCGGCTGGCGCAGCAGGCCGATGGTGGCGCAGCGGCGGCGCGGCGGCCGGCGCGCTTCTGTCCGGCCTGCGGCACGCCTGTGCTGGCCGGTGCGCGCTTCTGCCAGAGCTGCGGCAACACGCTCGGTTCGGAGTGACGCCCGTGGCGTTGCTGCGCCGCTGCACCGCTGCACGGCTGCACCAGCGGCCAGGCGCTCGGTGCAAGGTGAGACATCACAGCGGTCACGGCACCGTCATGCCGCGCTGCGCGTTGCCGGCCGTGCCCGCCGCGCTGCGCTGCGCGCCCATGCGCGCCAGCCCAGGCGCCGGCTGAAGCCTCAGTTGCGCACGCGCCTTTCCAGGCCGCCCACGCGCCGGTCGATGCCGGTGCGCCTTTCGCCCCAGGCGTTTTCCAGCTCCATGCGCTTGATCTCTTCCACCGCGCCCTCGTCGGCGCCACCGGCCTTGCGCGCCTGCGCGCGCGCCAGGCGCTCCATCAGGCGCAGGTCGCGGTCGGTCAGGCCGAGGGCGCTTTCGGCCCACATGTCGACGATGGCCGTCAGCGTCTCGTAGCGGATGGGCGCGGCCAGGCGCTGCGCGCGCAGCGCGGCCAGCGTGCCGCGGTGGCGCTGGTCGACGTCGCGGATCACGCGTTCCAGCGCTGCTTCGCCTTCGCCGTCTTCGCACACCACGTCGACCAGGCGGCGGTAGTGCAGCTCCTCGGCGCTGTACAGGCGGCCGGAGAGGATCATCTCGTTGGCCACCGCGAAGCCGCCCTTGCGGATGGTGAAGTCCCAGGCGCCCATGCCCGGGAACAGGTTGAACAGCACCTCGGGGAAGCCGGCCTGCGCGCTGCGCTCGAAGACGATCTTGTGGAAGGGCAGCACGCTCTCCAGCCCGCCGCCCAAGGTGTCGCCCGCCGACAGCACCGTGGTGTGCACGCCCAGTTTGGCGGCGTTTTCCATCCACCACACCAGGTCGACGCAGCGTTGGCCGTAGAGTTGGAGCGACTCCACGTCGCCAGCGCGCACCAGCAGCACGAAGAGCGCCAGGTCGCCACCGAAATTGAAGACCTTGGGCACGTCGGAACTCAGCACGAAGTGCCGCACCATGCCGGGGTTGGCGGTGATGTCGTCCAGGATCTGCTGCAGCTCGCTCATGGCCGCCAGGCTGTAGCACTGGATCGGCTTGACGCAGGTGCGCACGCGCAACAGCCGCAGGTCCGAGCTCCATTCCAGGCGCAGGGTGCGGTACGGCCGGCCGAGCAGGCCGGACACGCCGACGGCGGACGCGGGGGGCGACGTGGCCAAGATCAGATCGCTTCGATGATGCGCGTGAAGTGATGGAAGTTCACGCGCGCGGCCTCCACCACGGCATTCAGGGCGGTCTCGTCGGGCAGCTGGTTCATGATCTTGCGCAGCTCGGCCATGTGCTGGGCGTCCATGGTGGCGTGCGAATCGATGAAGGACACGCCGCGGTCGCCTTCCAGCAGCAGCGACTCGCGGATGGCCGACGCGAAGGGCCCGCCGTAGACCGAAGCGATGACCTCCAGCGTGTAGAGCATGCCCAGCACCGAACAGGGATGGCGGCGGTCGGCGGCCCAGTAGTTGTAGCCGCTCAGGGCCAGGGTGTTGACGCTGGGCGCATGGGCGCGTGAGGCTTCGGGCGCCACGCCGATGGCCTGCAGGTCGTTCAGGACCCAGGTCTCGTGGCCCGCTTCCTCGTGCATGTGCTCGTAGAGGAAGTGCCGGATGGCCTGGGCCCGGTCGTCGATGCGGCTGGCCGCGGCGGCGCACACCGGGTTGAAGTGCCAGACGACGTGATACAGCTCCAGCAGCAGCGCGCGGTAGCGCTCCACCGGCATGCCGCGCGCGACCGCGTCGATGACGACGGGGTGGGTCTCGAAAGCGCGGCGATCCTCGTCAGTGCGAGTGACGAGTTCGGCGAAGAAAGAAAGCATGCAGGATCCCAACGAAGGCCGTGAAGTGTGTCGCGTACATGGCGCGCACCTCCCATGCTGAAGTCTGGCGTGTTTCTGGCGGTTCTGGAGCCCGGTGTGGCTTGACTTCTACAATCGACGCGATGAATTACGTGCTGGCGCCATTACCGCTGCAGCAAGCGCCGCGTCAGCCTTCATCGTCGGGCCGCATCCGCGAGCTGCCCGACGAACTGATCAGCCAGATCGCCGCCGGTGAAGTCGTGGAACGGCCGGCCTCCGTGGTGCGCGAGCTGGTGGACAACGCGCTCGACGCCGGTGCCAACCAGGTGACGGTGCGGCTGGCCGCCGGTGGCGTGCGCAGCATCGTGGTGGAAGATGACGGCAGCGGCATCGCCGCCGCCGACCTGCCGCTGGCCCTGAAACGCCACGCCACGAGCAAGATCGCCACGCTGGCCGAGCTGGAATCGGTGGCCACCATGGGCTTTCGCGGTGAGGCGCTGGCGGCCATCGCCTCGGTGGCCGAGGTCACCGTCACCACGCGCACGGCCGACGCGGCCCACGCCATGAGCCTGCAGGCGCGCAGCGGCGAGATCGGCCCCGCCGCGCGCGGCACCGGCACCACGGTGGAGGTGCAGGAGCTGTTCTTCAGCACGCCGGCCCGGCGCAAGTTCCTGAAGACCGACGCCACCGAGTTCGCCCACGCGCTGGAAGCCGTGCGACGCCACGCGCTGGCGCGGCCCGACGTGGGCTTTGCCGTGTGGCACGAAGGGCGGCTGGCCGCGCAGTGGCGGCCCGCCACGGCCGCGCAGCGCTGGGCCGACGTGCTGGGCGCCGATTTCACCGCCGCCAGCCGTGAACTGCAGGCCAGCCGCGGCCCGCTGACGCTGCAGGGGCGCGTGGGCCAGCCCGAGGCTTCGCGCTCGCGCGCCGACCTGCAGTACCTCTTCGTCAACGGCCGCCACGTGCGTGACCGCCTGCTCGCCCATGCCGTCCGTTCGGCCTATGAAGACCAGCTGCACGGCAACCGCCAACCGGCTTATGCACTGTTCCTGAGCATCGCGCCCGAGCTGGTGGACGTGAACGTGCACCCGGCCAAGGTGGAAGTGCGCTTCCGCGACGGCCGTGCCGTGCATCAGGCGCTGCGACTGGCGGTGGAAGACGCGCTGGCGCCGACGCGGGCTGCGGCGTTGGTTGCCGAGCCGCTGCCGACCGCAGCAGAGACACCACCGGCGCCATCACCTTGGCAGCCATCACTCCACCTGCCCGAAGCCCCGCCGGCCGTGCACGACAACCCCGGCCCCTGGCGCACGCCGCAAGGCAGCGGTGGTCTGGCGGCCTGGGCTGGCCTGCGCGATGTGTCGCCCGCAGCGCTGGCGCCGGCCGAGACCGCGGCCTGGCCGCTGGGCCGGGCGGTGGCGCAGATCGGTGGCGCCTATGTGCTGGCCGAGAATGAGCACGGGCTGATCGTCGTCGACATGCACGCCGCCCACGAGCGCATCGTCTACGAACGCCTGAAGCGTGCCGCCGACGGTGCTGCCGCGCTGCCGTCGCAGCCCTTGCTGATCCCGCAGACCCTGGCCGCCACCGCCGCCGAAATCGCCACCGCCGACGCTGAACAGGCGGCTTTGCTGGAACTGGGCCTGGACGTGGGCCTGCTCTCTGCCGGCACGCTGGTCGTGCGCAGCCGCCCGGCTGCCTTGCCCGACGCCGACCTGGCCGATCTCACACGCTCGGTGCTGGCCGAACTGGCGCATCCCGAGAGCGGCGGCGCCAGCCGCGTGGTGCAGCGCGCCCGTGACGACATCCTGGCCACCATGGCCTGCCACGGCGCGGTGCGCGCCAACCGCCGCCTGACGCTGGAAGAGATGAACGCGCTGTTGCGCGAGATGGAAAACACCGAACGCGCCGACACCTGCAACCACGGCCGGCCGACCTGGCGCCAGGTGACGATGAAGGAACTGGACGCGCTCTTCCTGCGCGGGCGCTGAACTGCCAGTTGTTGGGGGGTCACACGCGGACCCGCACTTCGCCCGCGTGTAGGGGGCCGCGCTGCAGGAAGGTCTACCCGGCGCAACGATCGAGCTGCGCCTACAAGCGCCGCGCCACCGTCACCGCCGCTGCCGAACCGAAACCCACCAGCGCGCACCAGGCCCGCAACAGCACGCCCGGTGGCGCGCCCGCCTGGGCCTGGGCCTCATCACGGTGGTGGCGTTCGTCGGCCTGGCATTCGGCGAGCAGCGTGCGCAGTGCGGCGTGTTCGGGTTCGGCCTGCAGCCGGTCGAGCTGCTGCTGATAGTGCTGGTCGACAAAGGTCTCCACCGCGGCGATGGTGGCGTACACGGCGCGGGGGCCGAACAGCGCCGGCAGCGCGCCGGTCAGGAAGCCAGCCACGCGCCACGGCACGAGCAGACGGCTGCGGCGCGGCCAGGGCAGCACGGCGGCCACGCGGCGCAGGTGCTCGGCTTCGGTGGCGCGGTGGCGGTGCGCGAAGTCGCGCAGCGCAGGGTCACGCGCCACGGCCAGCACGCCGCGGTAGATCCATACCGCACCGGTCTCGCCGGCATGGTCGGAACGAAGCTCGGCCACCAGGTCGGGCGCCAGGTCGATCGGTTCGAAGGCCCGCGCCAAGCGCTGCATGCGCGGGCGCAGCTTCAGGAATGCGCGGTAGGCCAGCTCCAGCAGCGGTGTGACGCCCGGCAGCGCGCCTGCGCGGCCCAGCCAGCGCCAGCCCGGCAAGGCCGACCACAGCGCCACGAAGGCGGCGGCGCCGCTGAGCAGCCGGCCGTCGGCAGCCTGCACATGAAAGCGCGCCATGTAGTCGGCCTGCGAGCGCCCCGCCGGCAGCGCGGCTTGCGGCTGGCTGACGTCGAGCCACGACACCGGCTGCAGCGGCGCCAGGCCGCGGTAGACGCCCACTTCGCGCCGGCACAGCGGGCAGGCGCCGTCGTAGAGCACGGTCAGACCCGAGCAGGCTTCGGTGGTGTTCATTGTGGACATGCGGCGATGTTGACAGCCAGGCCGCAGGCACGCAGGCGCCCACCGCCAAACACCCCACGGCAACGCGGCTTCAGGCCGCCAGCAGCTGCCGCAGCACGAAGGGCAGGATGCCGCCGTGTTTGTAGTAGTCCACCTCGATGGGCGTGTCGATGCGCAGGATCACCGCCACTTCGCGCTGCGTGCCGTCTGTGCGTGTGATGATCAGCTTCGCGTCCGACAGCGGCTTGACCTCGTCGGCCAGCAAGACGTCGATGACCTCTTCGCCCTTCAGCCCCAGGCTCTCCCAGGAATCGCCGGGCTTGAACTGCAGCGGCAGCACGCCCATGCCGATGAGGTTGCTGCGGTGGATGCGTTCGAAGCTGCGCGCCACCACGGCCTTGATGCCGAGCAGCGCCGTGCCCTTGGCCGCCCAGTCGCGGCTGGAGCCGGTGCCGTATTCCTCACCCGCGAAGACCACCGTCGGCGTCCTGGCGGCGATGTAGCGCATGGCGGCGTCGTAGATGGGCAGCAACTCACCGCCGGGTCGATAGAGCGTGTAGCCGCCCTCCACACGGCTGCCGTCTTCCTTGGCCGGGATCATGAGGTTCTTCACGCGCACGTTGGCGAAGGTGCCACGCATCATCACCTCGTGGTTGCCGCGGCGTGCGCCGTAGCTGTTGAAGTCGGGCTTGCCCACGCCCTGCGCCAGCAGGTACTGGCCGGCCGGCGTGGTGTCCTTGAAGCTGCCGGCGGGGCTGATGTGGTCGGTGGTGATGCTGTCGCCGAACAGGCCCATGATGCGCGCGCCCTGCACGCCTGAGACCAGCGCCTTGGGGGTCATCGTGAAGTCGCTGAAGAAAGGCGGCTCGGCGATGTAGGTGCTCTGGGGCCAGGTGTAGACCTTGCTGTCTTTCCCGGACGCGACGCCCTTGATCTTCTCCCACAGCTTGCCGGGGTCGCTCTTCACCTTGTCGTAGTTCTTGCGGAAGGCCTTGCCGTTCATCGCGTACTTCATCAGCGCGTGGATCTCGTCGCTGCTGGGCCAGATGTCGCCCAGGTAGATGTCCTTGCCGCCGGTACCCTTGCCGACGGGCTCGGTCATGAGATCCCTGTTCACCGTGCCGGCGATCGCGTAGGCCACCACCAGTGGCGGGCTGGCCAGGAAGTTGGCCTTGAGATTCGGGTGGATGCGCGCCTCGAAGTTGCGGTTGCCCGACAGCACCGCGGCGGCGATCAGGTCGTTCTTGGTGATGAGCTCGTTGATCTCGGGCGTGAGGTCACCCGCATTGCCGATGCAGGTGGTGCAGCCGTAAGCGGCGACGTTGAAGCCGAGCTTTTCCAGGTAGGGCAGCAGGCCGGCCTTCTCCAGGTATTCGGTGACGATGCGCGAGCCCGGTGCCAGCGAGGTCTTGACGTGCTTCTTCACCTTCAACCCGGCCTTCACCGCCTTCTTGGCCAGCAGGCCGGCAGCCAGCAGCACGCCGGGGTTGCTGGTGTTGGTGCAACTGGTGATGGCGGCAATCAGCACGTCGCCGTTCTTGATGGCGATGCCGTCGCTGGTGGTGAAGGTCTGGCCGAACTTTTCGGCCGGCTGGTTGAAGCCGTTGTCGGCCGCGCCGGCGCTGAAGAGCTGGCTGAACTTCGTGCTCACGTGGCCGAGTTCAATGCGGTCCTGCGGCCGCTTCGGGCCCGACAGGCTGGGCGCGACGGTGGACAGGTCGAGCCTGATGAGCTTGGTGTAGTCGATGTCCTTGGCCAGCGGAATGCCGAACATGTTCTGCGCCTTGAAGTAGGCCTCGAAAGCTTCGATCTCGTTCTTCGTGCGGCCGGTGCCGGTGAAGTAGTCGATGGTCTTGTCATCGACGGGAAAGAAGCCCATGGTGGCGCCGTACTCGGGCGCCATGTTGCCGATGGTGGCGCGGTCGGGCAGGCTGAGGGTGCGCGTGCCCTCGCCGCAGAACTCGACGAACTTGCCCACCACCTTTTCCTTGCGCAGGATCTCGGTGACGGTGAGCACCAGGTCGGTGGCGGTCACGCCTTCGCGCAGCCGGCCGGTGAGCTCCATGCCCACCACGTCGGGCGTCAGGAAGTAGACCGGCTGGCCCAGCATGCCGGCTTCGGCCTCGATGCCGCCCACGCCCCAGGCGACGACGCCGATGCCGTTGATCATGGTGGTGTGGCTGTCGGTGCCGACGAGTGAATCGGGGTAGTAGACCTTGAGCGACTTGCCATCCGCCGACTTCGCGGCGGGGCCTTTGTGCACGCCCCGCGCCAGGTACTCCAGGTTGACCTGGTGCACGATGCCGAAGCCCGGCGGCACCACGCCGAAGGTGCTGAAGGCGTTCATGCCCCACTTCATGAACTGGTAGCGCTCCTGGTTGCGCTGGAATTCCAGCTTCATGTTCAGGTCCAGCGCCTTCTTGGTGCCGAAGTAATCGATCATCACGCTGTGGTCGACCACCAGGTCCACCGGCACCAGCGGCTCGATGCGCCCCGGATCCTGGCCCAGCTTCTGCGCCACGTTGCGCATGGCAGCAAGATCCGCGAGCAGGGGCACGCCGGTGAAGTCCTGCAGCACGACGCGGGCCACGACGAAGGGAATCTCTTCCGTGCGTTCGGCCGTGGCGCCCCAGTTCGCCAGCTGTGCCACGTGCTCGGCGTTGACCCTTTTGCCGTCGCAATTGCGCAGCACGCTTTCCAGCACGATGCGGATGCTCACCGGCAGGCGGCTGACGTTCGGGAATTGCTTGGCCAATGCAGGCAGCGAGTAGAAATGCCCTTGTTTGCCCGAGGCCGTGTTGAAGGTCTTCAAGGTGCTGGCAAAGACGTGCTGGGGTGTGCTGTTCTTGGAGCTGGGCATGGTGGTGGCCTGGTTGGACTGGAGGGTGGTGCGACGCCGGGGCTTGCAGTGTGCGCCTGCGCGCCTGACACTTTGCGGCCTGCACATCCTAGCCAGACCATGACGCCAGACCTTGACCCGCAGCACGACAGGGGCCGACGCCGCTTCCACCGCGCGCTGGCTGCGCTGAGCCTGGGCGGCGTGGCCGGTCTGACGGCTTGCGCGTCCGCGCCGCTGGCAGCGCCCGACGACCGCTGGTTCATCTTCCTGGAAACCGGCCGCAAGACGCCCGACGACCGTGAGGCCGTGATGGCGATGCAGCGCGGTCACATCGACAACTTCAAGCGCCTGTTCGCTGCCGGCCAACTCTCCGCCGCCGGACCTTTGCGCGACCCGGTGGGCAGCAAGCGCGGCATCGTGATCGTGCGCGCCGCCACGCGCGAGGAACTGGCCGGCCTGTTCCAGCCCGACGCCTACGTTCGCGAGGGCTACATGACGCTGAACGCCGTGCCGGCCACGGCGCACAAGCCACTCAACACCGAAGGCATCGATGCCACCAAGGTGGAAGAGGTACGCATCGTGCTGGTGGCGCGGCCCAGCGACGGCGGCGACGCCGCCGAGCGCCAGCGCCGCCTGCGGGCGCTGGTGGACGCGGGCACCTTCGGCGCCTGGTACAGCCTGCGCGAAGGGCCGCTGGCCGAGGTGCTGTTCGCGCGCACCACCGACAGCGACGCGCTGCGCGCGGCGGTGGCCGGCCTGCCGGCAGCGGGCGCGGTGCAGATCTGGAGCCAGTGGCTGAGCCCGGGGGTCGTTCGCTAGGTAGACAGCGCAACGCCTTAAGCGAAACTAGGGCCATGCGCCTGCCCAACCTGCTCGACACCCGCATCGGCCGCCTGACGGCCTTCTTCTTCCTCTACGTCACCGAAGGCATCCCGCTCGGCTTCGCGGCCACCGCGGTGGCCACGCAACTGCGGCGGCAGGACGTGGGGCCGGCCGAGATCGGCGCCTTCGTCGGTTCTTTCTACCTGCCCTGGGCCTTCAAGTGGGCCTTCGGGCCCTTCATCGACGTGTTCACGTCGGAACGCCTGGGCAAGCGGCGCGGCTGGATCATCGGCACGCAGCTCATGCTGATCATCACGCTGCTGGCGTGCACGGGGTTGAACCTGCCGGCGCAGCTGGGCCTGCTCACTGGCGTCCTGCTCATCCACAACAGTTTCGGCGCCATGCAGGACGTGGCCATCGACGCCCTGGCCGTGAGCACGCTGCACCCCGACGAACGCGGCCTGGCCAACGGCGTGATGTTTGCCGGCGCCGCGCTGGGCACCGCAGTGGGCGGCAGCGGCGTGCTGTTCCTGATGCCCGTCATCGGCTTGAACGGCGGTTTCGTCTTCGTCGCCGCCTGCATCGCGCTGGTCACGGTGTTCATCGTGCTGCCGCTGAAGGAAAAGCCCACGCCGGCAGCAGACCGCCGCGCAGCCGGCCTGGCCTCGGCCGCGCGCGAGATGAAGCATTTCTCGGTGGAGGCCTTCCGCAGCTTTCTGGGCACGCGCGGTGCCTTTGCCGGACTGTGGTTTGCGCTGCTGCCGGCCGGTGCCATGAGCATGGGTCTGGCGCTGCAGGCCAACCTGGCGGTGGAACTGGGCCTGAGCGACGACAGCGTGGCCTGGCTGAGCCTTTGGTCGCAGATCATCTCGGCCGGCTTCATGGTGCTGGGCGGCGCCATCTCCGACAAGCTGGGCCGTCGCCGCACGCTCTTCATCTACCTGGCGCTGATGAGCCCGCCGGTGCTCTACATGGCCAGCATGCTGGCCGACTACAACTGGATCATGCCCACCACCGCCGCCGACAAGGCCACGCGCGTGGTGGCGCCGGCACTCGTCACCGCAATCTGGGTCAGCACGCTGCTGTACTCGGTGGGCCAGGGCCTGATGTACGGCACGCGCTCGGCCATCTTCATGGACGTCACCAACCCCAAGGTGGCGGCCACGCAGTTCACCGCCTACATGGCGATGATGAACCTGGCCATCAGCTACTCGGCCACCTGGCAGGGCATCGCAGCCGAGGCGCTGGGCTACCCGAAGACGCTGCTCATCGACGCCATCGCCGGCCTGCTGTGCCTGGCCGTGCTGCCCTTCATCAAGCCCAGCGCCACGCCGGAAGGTGATGGCGGCGGTGCCCGCCGTGCGCGAGCGCTGGCGGCGGTGCTGGCGGTGGGTTGCCTGGTGTGGCTGCCGTACCGTGCTGGTTGGCTGAACGCCGGTGCGGCGGCGCCGATCTTCGAAACGCTGTTCACGCTGATCTTCGTGGCCGCCGCGGTGTTCCTGGCGGCGGGTGCGGCGGCACTGGGCACGACGCAACCGAAGCTGGGCCGCGCCGGCCTGTGGCTGGCGCCGCTGCTGCTGGCGATGTACCTGCGCAAGTGGTTCCCGCAGGCGGAAGTGCTGTACTACGTGGTGCCGGTACTGGGGGCGGCGGTGCTGGCGGCGCAGTCGCGGCTGGCTTGGCAGGTGCTGCGGGTGGCACCCCGGGCCGCGTAGCGCACAAGCCGGAGGCTGGCCATTCGGTGCTCGCCGCAGCAGGGCGCCCGATGGCCTCACCTATGATCCAGGGCGCGCAAATTGCGTGTTCGACAGTGGCAAGGGAAAAACGATGAAACGAAACCTCCGGCGAGCTGCGGCCATGGCGATTGTGCTGGCCATGGCGGGATGTGCGACTGAAAGTTCGCGCACGGTGCAAGTGGAGAGCGTGCGGGCCGCTGCGACGCCCTACTCGGGTGCCCGCCTGCCGGTTTCCGTCGGCAAGTTCGACAACCGTTCGAACTTCATGCGTGGCGTCTTTTCAGACGGTGTGGATCGTCTGGGCAGCCAGGCCAAGACCACCCTCGTTGCCCACCTGCAGGAGTCGCAGCGTTTCAACGTGCTTGACCGCGACAACATGGGCGAAGCACGGCAGGAAGCTCAGCTGCAAGGCCAGGCACAGACACTGAAGGGTGCGGCGTTCCTGGTAACCGGCGACATCACGGAATTCGGCCGCAAGGAGGTGGGCGACCGGCAGCTCTTCGGCATTCTCGGCCGTGGCAAGACCCAAGTGGCCTACGCCAAGATCACGCTGAATATCGTCAACACGCTCACCTCGGAGGTCGTGTACTCGGCGCGCGGGGCGGGGGAGTACGAACTCTCGAATCGAGAGGTTCTGGGCTTTGGTGGCACCGCCAGTTATGACGCCACTCTCAACGGCAAGGTCCTCGATCTGGCCATGCGCGAAGCCGTCAACAGCCTGGTAGCGGGTGTCGACGGCGGCAAGTGGGGTGCAGCAGGGAGCCGCCCCTGATGAAGACCTTTCGAGGATGGACGGCGGCAGGCGCCATGGCCGCACTGGCTGGTTGCGCGCAGCCGCCCAAGACGATGTACATGTGGGAGAACTACCCCCGCCAGCAGTACGAGACGCTCTTGCGCGAAGGCATGAACTCGCAAGAGCAGATCCTGGCACTGGAAGCGCACATCGAGAAGGCGCGAGCCGCGGGTGCGGCAGTGCCGCCTGGGCTGCGCGCCCATCTGGGCATGTTGCAGCTGTCCGAAGGCAAGCCGGATCAGGCACGCGCACTGTGGCAACAGGAAAAGGCTGCGTTTCCTGAGTCTGCCGCCTACATCGACCAGCTCTTGAAGCGCCTGGACTCCCAGGCAAAGGCCACCGCATCACAATGAAAAGCTCGTCCAGAAGCCTTGCGCTGCCCCTGGCGGCGCTGTCACTGGCGGTGTTGGCCGGCTGTGCCACACCACCCGCACCCTACGACTACCGCGCGTTCATAGAGGCCAAGCCCGCGACGCTGCTGGTGTTGCCGCCGTTAAACGACACCGCCGATATCAAGGCGACGCCGGGAGTGTGGGCCCACGCCACGCGTCCTCTTGCAGAGGCCGGTTACTACGTGCTGCCCATCACGCTCGTAGACGAGACATTCCGCCAGAACGGCTTGCAGACCGCGGCAGACGTTCACGAGGTAGCCCCCCAGAAGCTGCGTGACTACTTCGGCGCCGATGCGGCCGTGTACCTGCGTGTGAAGCAGTACGGGAGCACGTACGCGGTCGTGACCAGCGAAACCCGGGTGGCCGTCGAGGCGAAGATCATCGACCTTCGTTCCGGGCTGACCCTGTGGGAAGGCAAGGCCATGGCCACGTCAGCCGAGCAGAACCAGCAGAACCAGGGTAGTCTGGCAGGGCTGCTGATCGCTGCCCTGGTCAAGCAGGTGATGGCTTCGGCCACCGACTCGGTGCTGACATGGGCGGCCATTGCAGACGACCGTTTGCTGGGCGCACGGCGCCCGAATGGCGTGCTGCCCGGGCCGCGGGCGCCCAATGCTGGGCAGCCGCCTGTGATGCGCTAGACAAGGCTGACCTGCAAGAGGGGAACAGCCCGCACCTGGGCTGTTCATCCGGCGGCTCTGCGTCGGCGGCTTACACCGCCTTCGCCGTCTCCGCATACTCCTCGATCTGGTCGAAGTTCAGGTACTTGTAGACGCTGGCGTTGTCCTTGTTGATGATGCCCATGGCCTCGTGGTATTCGGCCACGGTGGGGATGTGCCCCAAGCGCGACGTAATTGCCGCCAGCTCGGCCGAGGCCAGGAACACATTCGTGTTCTTGCCCAGCCGATTCGGGAAGTTGCGCGTGCTGGTGCTCACCACCGTCGCACCTTCACGCACCTGCGCCTGGTTGCCCATGCACAGGCTGCAGCCCGGCTGTTCGGTGCGCGCACCGGCGGCGCCGAAGTTGGCGTAGTGGCCTTCCTTGATGAGCTCGCTCTGGTCCATCTTGGTCGGCGGCGCCACCCACAGTTTGACGGGTATGTCGCGCTGCCCGGCCAGCAGCTTGGCCGCAGCGCGGAAGTGGCCGATGTTGGTCATGCAGCTGCCGATGAAGGCTTCGTCGATCTTGGTGCCGGCCACTTCGCTCAGGAACTTCGCATCGTCGGGGTCGTTCGGGCAGCACAGGATGGGCTCCTTGATCTGCGCCAGGTCGATCTCGATCACATGCGCGTACTCGGCGTCCTGGTCCGCTTCCAGCAGCGTGGGCTTGGCCAGCCAGGCTTCCACCTTCTGGATGCGGCGCTCCAGCGTGCGGGCATCGGCATAACCGTTGGCGATCATGTTCTTCATGAGCACCACGTTGCTGGTGAGGTACTCCTTGATCGGCTCGGGGTTCAGCTGGATGGTGCAGCCGGCGGCGCTGCGCTCGGCACTGGCGTCGCTCAGCTCGAAGGCCTGCTCCACCTTCAGGTCGGGCAGGCCTTCGATCTCCAGGATGCGGCCGCTGAACTCGTTGACCTTGCCGCTCTTGGCCACGGTCAGCAGACCCTGCTTGATGGCGAAGAGCGGGATCGCATGCACCAGGTCGCGCAGCGTCACGCCGGGCTGCATCTGGCCCTTGAAGCGCACCAGCACGCTCTCGGGCATGTCCAGCGGCATCACGCCGGTGGCGGCGCCGAAGGCCACCAGGCCGCTGCCGGCCGGGAAGCTGATGCCGATGGGAAAGCGCGTGTGGCTGTCGCCGCCGGTGCCCACGGTGTCGGGCAGCAGCAGGCGGTT
>JANNFE010000080.1:0-10320 GCA_031379415.1 Betaproteobacteria bacterium
CTGCGGCGCTTCGCTGAGGTGGCCTTCGCTGCGCTGCGGCTCCCCTGCGGTACTCGGTCCCGGGGCCCCGTCGCGGAACTCGCTGCGTTCGCTGCGCTCAAACCGCTCAGACACCCGCGACGATTCAGATGACGACACGCGCAGCGCGCGAGGCCCAGAGCCCTGCGTTCCTCGGCACCTCAGAGGCGCGCCGCAGCGGGCCCGAACGCACCTCTGCAGCGAGCACCTGGGTTTTCGTCGCGAACACCCACTGCTCGTTGAGCGGCAGGCGGTGCCCGGTGCGGGCGCTGTGTGGGGCGGCGAGCAGCGCAGGCTTGGGGGCGGCGCGCGCAGCGCGCTTCGTAAACTGACTTGCCGCATCTTGTTTGAACGAAGCGAACGCAGTGAGCGCAGTGAGTTATGCGGCACGCCCCCAAGCCGAGCAGCGCAGCGCAGTCGCAGCGAAGCGGAGACCGCCCCACCCAGCGCTCGCACCGGGCACCGCCTGCCGCGACCCGCCACCACAGCAAGCACGTCAGTGGCCTCCCAGATAAGCCGCCTGCACAGCCGGACTGGCGCGCACAGATTCAGGCGTGTCCGACGCAATCACCGCCCCGTTCACCATCACCGTGATCCGGTCGGCGATGCGGAACACCGCATCCATGTCGTGCTCCACCAGCAGGATGGCATGCCCTGCCTTCAGCTCTGCAAGCAAGGACAGCATGCGATCAGTCTCTTCAGCTCCCATACCGGCGAGCGGTTCGTCGAGCAGCAGCACCTCGGGATTCGTCGCCAGGCACATCGCGATTTCCAGCTGCCGCTTCTGCCCGTGCGACAGGCTGTCGGCGCTGCGCTCCAGCATGTCGGCCAGGCCTGCGCGCGCGGCTGCATCGTGTGCGGCAGCGGTACTGTCAATGCACTTTGATGCGGCGCGCCACCACGTCCACGGCTTCTGCGTGCGCGCCTGGGCCGCGAGGCGGCAGTTCTCGAACACCGTGAAGCTCGGGAAGATGGTGTTGCGCTGGTAGCTGCGGCCCAGGCCGGCGCGCGCGCGGCGGGGCTGCGTCCATGCCGTGACGTTCTGGCCCAGCAGTTCGACAGTGCCGCCGGAAGGCGGAATCTCGCCCGACAGGATGTTGATGAGCGTGGACTTGCCCGCGCCGTTGGTACCGATGACAGCATGCACGGCACCGCGCCGCAGCTCGATGGACACGCGGTCCACGGCCACCAGACCGCCCCAGCGGCGGGTGATCTCGTGACCGCGCAAGAGCACTTCGCTCATGGCGCTACCTCTGCAGCGGCGCGGGTGTTGCTGCGACCCAGCAGCCGCTGCCGCCACAGCGCCGGCAAACCCACCAGCCCACGCGGCAGCAGCGCCACGCTCACGATGATCGTCAGCCCCAGCCCCAGGTGCCAGTGTTTGGCGAAGGCGCCGAAGATGGCCTCGGACTTGAAGAACTCCTGCAGCAGCGCAAAGGCGAAGGCGCCGATGAGCGCGCCGCGCAGGTGGCCCAGGCCGCCCAGGATGATCATGATCAGCACCGCGCCGCTGAAGTGCCAGCTCAGCAGTTCGGGGTTGACGAAACCGTCCTTCACCGCGAACAGGAAGCCCGCCAGCCCCGCGATGCCGCCCGACAGCGTGAACGCCGCCAGCTTGTAGGGATAGGTGGAGAAGCCCGCAGCGCGCATGCGCTGCTCGTTGACCTTGATGCCGGCAAGTGCCCTGCCGAAGCGCGAGCGCAGCAGCACGGCGAGGAAAGCGAACACGGCCACCAGCGCCACCCAGGTGAAGGCGTAGAGCACGACGGGCTTGCCGAGGTCCACGCCCGGCAGGAAGCTCGGCTTGACGTTGAGGTAAATGCCGTCGGTGCCGCCGCCCAGCGGCGTGTCGTGCACCACGTAGTAGGCCATCTGCGCGAAGGCCAGCGTGACCATGATGAAGTAGACGCCCTTGGTGCGCAGGCTCAACGCGCCCACGGCCAGCGCATACAGCGCCGCCAGCAGCACACAGGCCGGCAGCAGCCACCACAGCGAAGCCGCGTCGCTCTCCGGTGACAGCAGCACCGTCGCGTAGGCGCCGATGCCGAAGAAGGCCGCCTGCCCGAAACACACCAGGCCCGTGCTGCCCACCAGCAATTCCAGGCTGAGCGCGAACACCGCGTAGATCATGATCTTGGTGACCAGGTCCATCGCGAAGTTGCCACCGGCCAAGGGCACGACGGCCAATGCGCCGAAGGCCAGGGCGACGAAGATGAGCTTGCCGCGTTCCATGTTCATCCGGCCTTGAACAGGCCGTCGGGCTTCCAGAGCAGGATCAGCGCCATCATCACGTAGATCAGCACGCCCGCAGCCTGTGGCAACAGCACCTTGCCGAAGGTGTCGACGAAGCCGATGAGCAGCGCTGCCAGCAACGCACCGCGGATGCTGCCGATGCCGCCGATGACCACCACCACGAAGCAGACGATGAGCACCGTGTTGCCCATGCCGGGGTAGACGCTGCTCACGGGCGCGGCCACCATGCCGGCCAGCACGGCGATGGCCACGCCGGCGGCAAAGACCACGCGGTACAGGAACTGGATGTCGACACCGAGCGACTGCACCATCTCGCGGTTGGTGCTGCCGGCACGAACGGTCATGCCCAGCCGGGTGCGCGTGAACACGAGGTACATGCCGCCGGCCAGCAGCAGGCAGACAAGACTGATGAAGAGCCGGTAGACCGGGTAGGTCATGGTGTCGCCTAAAGCGATGGTGCCGGCCAGCAGGGGCGGCGCCTGCACGCCGTGCACATCGTCACCCACCAGCAGGCTGCGCAACTCCTCGAAGACGAGGATGAGGCCGTAGGTCATCAGCACCTGCTGCAGATGCTCGCGCTGGTAGAGGAAGCTGAAGAACACCCACTCCAGCACATAGCCCAGCACCACCGCCAGCACCAGGCCGACGGCCAGCACGCTGAAGAAGCCGCCGCCGAAAGTGGCCGCCACCGGTGCTGCCAGCGCATAGGCCATGTAGGCGCCGATCATGTAGAAGCTGCCGTGCGCCAGGTTGATGACGCCCATGATGCCGAAGATCAAGGTCAGCCCCGACGCCACCAGGAACAGCAGCAGCCCGTACTGCAGCGCGTTCAGGCATTGGATGAGGAAGGTGGCGAGGTCCATCGCGTTCAAGTATCCGCTGCCGCGTGCTCGCGGATGAAGGCAGCGGCGGCTTCGATCAGCGCAGCCGGCTGGTCCTTGTGCGGGCTGTGGCCGCAGTCAGGAATCTCCAGCAGCCGCGTCTGCGGCACACGCCGCGCGATGCCGCGGATCTGCGCCAACGTGCCGTACTCGTCGTCCAAGCCTTGCACCGCCAGCAGCGGCGTGGTGATGGCGGCGAGTTCGGCTTCGATGTTCCAGGCGCGGAAGGCCGGGTCCAGCCAGATGTCGTTCCAGCCCCAGAAGGCGGAGTCGGCATCGTCGTGGTACTTGCCCAGACGCTGCGGCAGGTCGCCTTCCAGGTAGGCGCCACGCGCCTGTTCGATGCTGGTGACCGAGAGCGCTTCGACCAGGATGTGCGGCGCCACGACGATGCTGCCGGCCACCGCGTGTTTCGTGGCATGCAGCAGGGCGATGCTGCCACCGTCGCTGTGGCCGAAGAGCCAGGGCCGCTCATCGACCTGCAATGCCCGGCGCAGGGCCGGCAGCAGCTCGAAGGCCTGGCGGTGCATGAAGTCGGGTGCCCAGCGTTCGTCGGGCGCGCGCGGCGTGCTGCGGCCGTAGCCAGGGCGTGAATAAACCAGGCCGCGGCAGCCGGCCGCCGCGCACAGCTGTTGCGGGAAGTCCTTCCACATGGCCAGGGAGCCCAGACCCTCGTGCAGGAAGATCACGAGCGGCGACTTCGCAGGGCCATCGATCCACCCATGCTCGACGCGCACCGTGCGCCCGTGCCAGGCAACATCGACGAAGCTCATGCCGCGCCGCGCTCTCGTTCGCGCAGCTTGAAGCGCTGGATCTTGCCGGTCGCCGTCTTCGGCAGTTCGGCGATGAATTCGATCTGGCGCGGGTACTTGTAGGGTGCCAGGCGGTCCTTGACGAAGGCCTTGAGTTCGGCTTCGGTGGCCTCGCCTCCCGCCTTCAGCACCACGAAGGCCTTGGTCTTGGTCAAGCCTTCCGCATCGGGCACGCCGATCACCGCCGCCTCCAGCACCGCGGGGTGCTGCACCAGCGTGGCTTCCACCTCGAAGGGGCTGACGTAGATGCCACTCACTTTCAGCATGTCGTCGCTGCGGCCGCCGTAGGTGTAGCTGCCGTCGCCGTTGCGGATGTACTTGTCGCCGCTCTTCGTCCAGCCGCCCTGGAAGGTCTCGGCCGTCTTGGCGCGGTTGCCCCAGTACATCATGGCCGCGCTGGGGCCGTGGATGTACAGATCGCCCGGTTCGCCGTCGGGCACGGGCTGGCCGTCGTCGCCGCGCAGCTGGATGTCGTAACCCTGTACCGGCCAGCCGGTGCTGCCGTAGCGCACGCGCTCGGGGCGGTTGCTGATGAAGATGTGCAGCATCTCGGTGGAGCCGATGCCGTCGACGATGTCGACGCCGAAATGGCGCTGGAAGCGTTCGCCGATCTCCGCGGGCAGTGCTTCACCCGCCGACGAAACCAGACGCAGCGCCACGTCTTGTGCCCTCGGTAACTGGGGAGCTGCCAGCATGCCGGCAAAGCCGGTTGGCGCCCCGTAGAAGACGGTGGGCTTGACGCCACCCACGCCACCCAGCCAGCGCTTGAAAGTCGCATCGGGCGTCGGCCGTTCGGCCATCAGCAGCGTGGTGGCACCCACCGCCATGGGGAAGGTCAGCGCATTGCCCAGCCCGTAAGCGAAGAAGAGCTTGGCGGCCGAGAAACACACGTCGTCCTCGCGCAGACCCAGCACGGCCTTGCCGTAGAGCTCATTCGTCCAGTAGGGGTTGGCGTGCGAGTGCACGGTGCCTTTGGGGCGGCCGGTGGAGCCGGATGAATAGAGCCAGAAGCCGGGGTCGTCGGCATTCGTGCCGGCCGGCTTCGTCAAGGCCGCTTGTGCGCCGACGAAGGCCTCGAAGTCCACCTCCGACGGATGCAGCGGGGAGTCCGTCGAAGGCCCCGCTTTCAGCGGTGCCAGGGGCCGCGACACGATGACCTTCTGCACCTCGTGGTCGGACTTCACCATCGCCGTGGTCAGCGCCGGCAGCAGCGTGCCCGACACCAGCACGGCCTGGGCGCGCGAATGCTCCAGCATGTAGGCGTAGTCGTCGGCCGTGAGCAGCGTGTTCACGGCCACCGGCACCAGGCCGGCGTAGATGGCACCCAGGAAGCTCACCGGCCAGTCGGTGCTGTCCTGCATCAGCAGCAGCACGCGCTCTTCGCGCTTGATGCCGATGGCACGCAGGCCGGCGGCCAGGCGGCGCACGCGGTCTGACAGTTGTGCGTAGCTCAGGCTGCCCAGGTCGTCGATGAAGGCGGCCTTGTCGGGGCGGCCCGCGTTGGCCTGCAGCAGATGCTCGGCGAAGTTGAAGCGCGGGCCGGGTGCGGCGATGTCCATGTCGTGTCTCCTGGGCTGCGGGCGGGTCAGCGCGTGAACTGGATGCTGCCTTCGGGCAGCAGGTACAGCACCAGGGCACGACCCTGGCTCACCGTCGGATGGTGCGCGCTGCCGGGTGGATAGACGATCCAGCCCGCCGGGCGGCCGTCGAAGAGCGCATCGCCTTCGATGGGCATCAGCAGGTCGATCTCGCCCAGGGGATGCACGTGGTGCGGGCCGGCGATGTCGTGCATGTCCACCACGTCCACCGAAAAACCGCCCAGGTCCTCGGCCGGCTTGAAGATGCGGCCGTAGCGGATGCCACCGCCTTCCCGATGGCACAGCCAGCCTGCAGCCACGCCGGCCTCACAGCCTTGCTTCAGCCGCCTGTAGGTGGCGCTGGCCGGTCCGTGTTCGGCGTTGAGCCAGACGTCCAGCGCAGCGTCGAGCGGCCGGCCCCGCAGCCGCGCCGTCAAGGTGGCGATGTCGGCGCGGAGGTCTTCTGGCGTCATGGGCGTGGTTTCCTTGTCTCGGCGCCTTGCAGGCGGCAGGAAGATGAATTATTGTGCTTGCATGAACGATAGAACCGCAATCAGAACATGTCAAGCACTATATTGCATGAACCTGGCTTGACCCCAGACACGCCGCCTGGCGAAGCCGAAGACAAGAACCCTTTCCTGGTCGCCCTGGGCGAGCGCGTGCGCGCGCTGCGCTCGCGCCGTGGCATGACGCGCAAGGCCGTGGCGCTGGCCGCCGACGTGAGCGAACGCCACCTGGCGAACCTGGAATACGGCGTCGGCAACGCGTCCATCCTGATCCTGCTGCAGGTGGCCGGCGCGCTGCAATGTTCGCTGGCCGAACTGGTCGGCGACGTGACGACGTCCAACCCCGAATGGCTGCTCTTGCGCGAATTGCTGGAGAACCGCGACGAAGCCAGCTTGCGACGTGTGCGCGTGGCCGTGGGCGAACTGCTGGGGACTGGTGGCAACAGCTCGCGCGGCACCGCGCGCAGCCCGCGCGTGGCGCTGGTGGGCTTGCGCGGCGCCGGCAAGAGCACGCTGGGCCAGATGCTGGCCGACGACCTGGGCTTCGCCTTCGTCGAGCTCAGCCGCGAGATCGAGAAGTTCGCCGGCTGCAGCATCAGCGAGATCCAGGGCCTGTACGGACAGAACGCCTACCGCCGTTACGAGCGCCGGGCGCTGGAAGAAGCGATCCAAATCCACCCCGAAGCGGTGATTGCCACGCCCGGCGGCATCGTCAGCGACGCCGCCACCTTCAACCTGCTGCTGGCGCACTGCACCACCGTCTGGCTGCAGGCAGCGCCCGAAGACCACATGAAGCGCGTCACCGCCCAGGGCGACCTGCGGCCCATGGCGGCCAGCCGCGAGGCGATGGAAGACCTGAAGGGCATCCTGGCCGGCCGCGCCGCCTTTTATTCCAAGGCCGACTTCAGGGTGGACACGAGCGCGCAGACTCTGGAAGCGACCTTCCAAACCCTGCGGACCATCGTCAGACAGACCTTGGATATGCAGACATGAATTAAAATGCGTTTTCTGCTTGACGATGATCCATGACATGCATTATGATGCGTCAATCGCAGCGCCAGGAGACAAGCCGTGAACCAACCCGCACCCCGCGTCGACTACCAGACTGAGCCTTCCCGCTACCGCCACTGGAAGCTGCGCTTTGAAGGGCCGGTGGCCACGCTGGCCGCCGACTTCGACGAGAACGCCGGCCTGGCCCCCGGCTACAAGCTCAAGCTCAACAGCTACGACCTGGGCGTCGACATCGAGCTGCACGACGCCGTCAACCGCATCCGGTTCGAACATCCTGAAGTGCGCACGGTCGTGCTCACCAGTGCCAAGGAGAAGGTGTTCTGCTCGGGCGCCAACATCTTCATGCTGGGCGTGAGCAGCCATGCCTGGAAGGTAAACTTTTGCAAGTTCACCAACGAGACGCGCAACGGCCTGGAAGACAGCAGCGCGCACAGCGGCCTCAAGTTCCTGGCCGCCGTGAACGGCGCCTGCGCCGGCGGCGGTTATGAACTGGCGCTGGCCTGTGACGAGATCATCCTCATCGACGACCGCAGCAGCGCCGTGAGCCTGCCCGAGGTGCCGCTGCTGGGCGTGCTGCCCGGCACCGGCGGCCTGACCCGCGTCACCGACAAGCGCAAGGTACGCCACGACCTGGCCGACATCTTCTGCACCACCACCGAAGGCGTGCGCGGCCAGAAGGCCGTGGCCTGGCGGCTGGTGGACCAGATCGCCAAGCCGGCGGTGTTTGCGCAGAAGGTGCAGGAGCGGGCGCTGGAACTGGCGGCGTTGAGCGACCGGCCGGCCGATGCCAAGGGCGTGGCGCTGACCCCCATCACGCGCCAGATCGAGGCCGACGCGCTGCGCTACCCGAACGTCACCGTTGACATCGACCGCGCCAAGCGCACGGCGACGTGGACCGTGAAGGCGCCGAGCGGACCGCAGCCCACCGACATCGCCGCCATCGAAGCCCAGGGCGCCGCCTGGTACCCGCTGGCGCTGGCGCGCGAACTCGACGACGCCATCCTGTCGATGCGCACGAATGAGCTGGAAATCGGCACCTGGCTCATCAAGACCGAAGGCCGAGATGGGGACGGAAGTGCCGCCGTGCTGGCCATGGACGCCACGCTGCAGCAGCACGCCGGCCACTGGCTGGTGCGCGAAACGGTGGGCCTGCTGCGCCGCACGCTCAGCCGGCTGGACGTGTCGTCGCGCAGCCTGTTCGCGCTGGTGGAGCCGGGCTCCTGCTTCGCCGGCACCTTCCTGGAACTGGCGCTGGCCTGCGACCGCATCTACCACCTGGCCCTGCCTGACGACGAGGCGCGTGCGCCCAAGCTCACGGCGGGCGAGGCCAACTTCGGCCGCTACCCCATGGCCACCGGCCAGAGCCGCCTGCAGCGCCGCTACTACGGCGAAGCAGCACCGCTGGCCGCGCTGCGCGACAAGATCAACCAGCCGCTGGACGCCGACGCTGCCTTCGCACTGGGCCTGGTGACCAGCAACCCCGACGACATCGACTGGGCCGACGAGGTGCGCATCGCCATCGAAGAGCGCGTCAGCATGAGCCCTGACGCACTCACCGGCATGGAAGCCAACCTGCGCTTCAACGGGCCCGAGAACATGAACACACGCATCTTCGCGCGCCTGACGGCGTGGCAGAACTGGATCTTCCAGCGCCCCAATGCCGTCGGCGAAAAGGGCGCACTGAAGGTCTACGGTAAAGGCGAGAAAGCCGCCTTCGACTGGAACAGAGTTTGAGCAGTACCAGGAGCACATCCATGAGCAGCATCGACTACAGCGAAAAGATCCCCAACAACGTCAACCTCGCCGAAGACCGCACGCTCAAGCGCGCGCTGGAGCAGTGGCAGCCCAACTTCCTGAGCTGGTGGGACGACATGGGCCCCGATGGCAGCGCCGCCTCGGACGTCTACCTGCGCACCGCCGTGAGCGTGGACCCGCAGGGCTGGGCGCAGTTCGGCCACGTGAAGATGCGCGACTACCGCTGGGGCATCTTCCTGAATCCTGGCGACAAGGACCGCAAGATCCACTTCGGCGACCACAAGGGTGAAGACGCCTGGCAGGACATCCCTGGCGAGTACCGCGCCAACCTGCGCCGCATCATCGTCACGCAGGGCGACACCGAGCCGGCCAGCGTGGAACAGCAGCGCCACCTGGGCCTGACCGCGCCCAGCATGTACGACCTGCGCAACCTTTACCAGATCAACGTCGAGGAAGGCCGCCACCTGTGGCCATGGTCTACCTGCTGCACAAGCACTTCGGGCGTGATGGCCGCGAGGAAGGCGAAGCGCTGCTCGAACGCCGCAGCGGCCAGCAGGACAACCCGCGCATCCTGCAGGCCTTCAACGAAGAAACGCCCGACTGGCTGAGCTTCTTCATGTTCACCTACTTCACGGATCGGGACGGCAAGTTCCAGCTCTGCGCACTGGCCGAGAGTTCTTTCGATCCGCTCGCCCGCACCACCAAGTTCATGCTGACCGAAGAAGCGCACCACATGTTCGTGGGCGAGAGCGGCGTCAGCCGCATCATCCAGCGCACCTGTGCGGCAATGAACGAGCTGAAGACCGACGACCCGGCCAAGCTGCGCGCGGCCGGCGTGATCGACCTGCCGACACTGCAGCGCTACCTCAACTTCCACTTCAGCGTCACCATCGACCTCTTCGGCGCCGACGAGTCCAGCAACGCCGCCACCTTCTACAGCACCGGCCTGAAGGGCCGCTACGAAGAGGGCAAGCGTGTGGACGACCATCTGCTCAAGGGCCAGAGCTACAAGGTGCTCGCCGCCCAGAACGGCCAGTTGGTGGAGCGCGAAGTGCCCATGCTCAACGCCCTGAACGAAGTGCTGCGCGATGACTACATCAAGGACAGCATTGCCGGCGTGGAGCGCTGGAACAAGGTCATCGACAAGGCCGGCATCCCCTTCCGCCTGAAGACCCCGCACAAGGCCTTCCATCGCAACATCGGTGCGCTGGCTGGCGTGAAGGTGTCGCCCAACGGCGAAGTCATCAGCGAAGCCGAATGGGCCGCGCATGTGGACCACTGGCTGCCCAGCGCCACAGACCGCGCCTTTGTGCAGAGCCTGATGGGCCGCGTGGTGGAACCGGGCAAATTTGCGAACTGGATTGCACCGCCGGTGATGGGCATCAACCGGCAACCGGTGGACTTCGAGTACGTCAGATTCGCCTGAAGCAGGGGACCGTGATGGACATGGCCGTCAGCGTCATCAAGCAGCACCTGATCGACCCCGAGATCTGCATCAGGTGCAACA
>JANNFE010000108.1:0-13369 GCA_031379415.1 Betaproteobacteria bacterium
GGCGGGCCGAAGATCGGCGAGGGCAGCCCGGCGCTGGCGCGCCCCGTCTCCGGCATGCCGCCCAGCGACGAGATCACGATCAAGAACCGCTACGCCGGCCAGGTCGACAAGCCCGAGGTGCTGTGGGTCTTCTTCGGCGGCGAGGCCCTGCCCTACGACCACCTGAAAGAAGCCGACGTCGCGGTAAACGCACAGGCAGCCTTCGAGCGCTGGGGCGGGCCGGCGCGGCTGGCTCAATGCCTGCAGACGGTGCCGCGGCCCTGAGCCTGTCGCAGCCCGCGCGTGCGAGCATGATGGCCGGCCTCTTCGACCCCGCGCGGCACGAGCCGCTGCAAGTCGGGCCCTGGGACGAAGCCGCCGCCCGCCAGGCGATCCGGCGCATCGTCGATGCCACCCTGGCGGACTACGAGCCGGGCCTGGGCTGGCGCGCACATCCGCTGGACGACCCCGAGCCGCCGATCGCCCGCTTCCACAACCTGTACTTCGGCTCGGGCGGGGTGATCTGGGCGCTGCAGCACCTGGCTCGACTGGGGGTGATCGACGCGCCGCCGCACTTCACGCCCTTCGTCGCCACGCTGCGCGAAGCCAACCGGCCGCTGCTCGCCGGCTACGCGTACGGCAGCGCGTCCTACCAGTTCGGCGATGCCGGGCTCGACCTGCTGCACTGGACCTTGCAGCCCAGCGCAGCGCTGGCCCAGCGCCTGTTCGACACCGTGCGCGGCAACCTGAACAACCCCGCGCGCGAGGCACTGTGGGGCAACCCCGGCACGGTGCTCGCCGCCATCCACATGACCGAGGCCACGGGTGAAGCGCGCTGGGCCGCGCTGGTGCGCGAAGCGGCCGACGCGCTGCTGGCGGACATGGTGCTCGACGACGACACCGGCACCTGGCTCTGGGTGCAGAACTTTTGCGGCCGCCCGCCCGTGCGCTACATCGGCGCTGGCCACGGCTTGGCCGGCAACGTCTACCCCTTCCTGCGCGGCGCGGCACTGTTGCCGCCCGATCAGGTGGCGCTGATGGCCGAGCGCGCGCTGGCCACTTTGCAGGCCACCGCGCAGCATGCCGACGGCGGCGCCAACTGGTTTGCCGGCATCAACCCGCAGCGCCCAGCCCATTGGCTGCCGCCGGTGCAGGACTGCCATGGCGCCCCCGGCATCGTCTGCCGGCTGGCCGCCGCGCCGCGCACGCCCGCATGGGACACCCTGCTGCGGCAGGCCGCCGAACTGACCTGGCGTGCCGGCCCGCTGAGCAAGGGCGCCGGCCTGTGCCACGGCACCGCCGGCAGCGGCTTTGCGATGCTCAAGCTGTGGCGACGCAGCGGCGACGCACTATGGCTGGAGCGTGCCCGCGCGCTGGCGATGCACGCCTGGGGCCAGGCCGAGCGGCACCGGGCCGAGCACGGCCAGGGTCGCCACTCGCTGTGGACCGGCGACCTTGGCGTGGCCTGCTTGCTGTGGAACTGCATCGTCGGCACCGACGCCTTTCCGATGCTGGACGTGTTTTGACGCCAGGCCTGCCGGGCGTCACGCTCACACCTGCCAGACCGCAAACGCCGCCTCCCGCAGCCCGATCGCCAGCTTGGTTGTCGGGCTGACCTTGCGGAAGCGGGCTTCGTTCCACACGCGGCAATCCAGCTCGACCGACGCAATCAGGGTGTTGATGGCGACGCACAGGCCGTAGTGACTGTTCCGGCCGCGGCCCCACCCTTCGCACCCAGCCTTGCGCCCCTAACGCGCCCCTCACGCCGACGCCCCGCAACACCGCTTGCCAAGTGGTGACAAGCTCGCCATTGCCAGCACACAGCCGGCCGCCTAGGCTCCTGCCCGGCCACCCGAGGACACCGATGCACCCAGCGACCCGCCCCTGCCGCACCTGCCTGGCCCTGCTGGCCAGCGTTCTGCTGGCCTCTTGCGGTGGCGGCGGTGGTGGTGGCGACACCCCCAACCGGGCCCCGGTGCCCAGCATCACCGCGCCTGCCGAAGGCAGCACCTTCAAGGCCGGCGACACGCTCAGCTTCAGCGCCAGCGCCACCGACGCCGAAGACGGCAACCTGCCCGCCGCTTCGCTCACCTGGTGGGCCAACCTGCACCACGACGATCACACCCACCCGCTGCAGCTGGAAACCACCGCCGCCAGCGGCACGGTGACCATCCCCACGCGCGGCGAGACCAGCGACAACATCTTCTACCGCTTCCACTTCCGCGCGCGCGACAGCGCCGGGCAGATGGTGACCGTCACGCGCGACGTGCTGCCGCGCAAGGCGCGCGTCACGCTGGCCACCGTGCCGGCGGGCCTGCAGCTCACGCTCGATGGCCAGGTGGTGACGGCGCCCACCACCTTCACTGGCGTGGTGGGCATCCAGCGCGACCTCAACGCGCCCGACCAGCCGGGCGGCCGGTCCTTCTGCCGCTTCCAGAGCTGGAGCCAGGGCGGCGCGGCCACGCAGACCATCGCCACGCCGGCCACCGACACCACCTACACCGCCACCTTCACGTGCTCCGATGTGGTGGAGAACGTGCCACCGACGGTGGCCCTCACGGCACCTGCCACCGCCACCGTGGGCGTGGCCGTGGCGCTGCAGGCCAGCGCGGCCGACAGCGACGGCAGCGTCGTACGCGTCGACTTCTACGATGGCAGCACGCTCATCGGCAGCGACAACAGCGAGCCCTTCGGCCTGAACTGGACAGCCGCCACCGCCGGCACGCGCAGCCTGAGCGCGCGCGCCACCGACGACAGCGGCGCCACCACCACCAGCGCCGTGGCCACGGTCACCGTCAGCCCCGCCGCCGGGCCCGACACGCAGCCGCCCACGGCCACGCTCACGGCGCCGGCCAACCTGGCCGACGGCATCACCGGCACGCTGACGCTCACCGCCACGGCCACCGACAACGTCGGCGTGGCCGGCGTCGAATTCCAGATCGACGGCAGCCCCATCGGCAGCGAAGACACCAGCGCGCCCTACGGCACCAGCATCGACACCACGCAATATGCCAGCGGCCAGCACGTGCTGCGCGCCCGCTCGCGTGACGCGGCGGGCAATCGCTCGCCCTGGCAGGTGGCCACGGTGCGTTTCGGCGGCAGCCGCGGCAGCGCGGCCGGCTTCACCAAGAACGAGGCCTGGGTCACCGGCCTGTCGGCGGCCACCGCCATCGCGCAGGCGCCCGACGGCCGGCTCTTCGTGGCCCAACAGGGCGGCGCCCTGCGCGTGGTGAAGAACGGCGCGCTGCTGGCCACGCCCTTCATCAGCCTCACGGTCGACGCCGGCGGCGAACGCGGCCTCATCGGCGTGGCGCTGCACCCTGACTTCGCGAGCAACGGCCACGTCTACGTCTATCACACGCGCATCAACGGCGGCGCGCGCAACAACCGCATCAGCCGCTACACGGCCAGTGGCGACGTGGCTGACGGCGGCGTGGCGCCGCTGACGCTGGACCTGCCCAACCTGTCCAGCGCCACCAACCACAACGGCGGCGCCATGAAGTTCGGCAGCGACGGCCGGCTCTACGTGGCCGTGGGCGACAACGCCGACACCAGCAAGCCGCAGAACCTGGCCGATGTCTTCGGCAAGATGCTGCGCCTGAACGACGACCTGAGCATCCCCACCGACAACCCGTTCTTCGCCACGCAAACGGGCCTGGCGCGCGCCGTCTGGGCCTACGGCCTGCGCAACCCCTTCACGTTCGCGGTGCAGCCCGGCAGTGGCCGCATGCACATCAACGACGTGGGCCAGAACACCTGGGAAGAGGTGAACCTGGGTGCGGCCGGTGCCAACTACGGCTGGCCGGGATCGGAAGGGCCCGACAACGTGGCGGGAAGCATCGTCGCGCCGCTCTTCGCCTACAAACACAGCGCAGCCGCGCCGGCCGGCTCGGGGCCGGGTGGCTTCTTCGTCGGCTTTGCCATTGCCGGCGGCGCCTTCTATCCAGCCGGCGGCAACTTTCCCGCGGCCTACCGCGGCAATTACTTCTTCGCCGACTACGTGAGCAAATTCATTGGCGTGGTGGACCTGGCCAACAACAACGCGGCCTACGCTTTCGGCAGTCTGGCCGGCGACCCGGTGGACCTGCTGGCCGGCAACGACGGCGCGCTGTATGTGCTGACGCGCACGGCCATCACGCGCATCTCGGCGCCTTGAGCCGCGCCTTCGGCACGCGCTGTAATTCGCACAGCCGCGCATGCGTGGCCGGTGCGTCGGCCAGGTGCGGCGCGGCATCTTCCTGCACGCGCAACCACAGCTGCGCCGTGGTCAGCGCATCGGCCAGCGCGCGGTGCGCGCGGCCCTGCTCCGGCAGGCGGTGCCAGGCCGCCAGCGTGCCCAGCCGATGGTTGGCGACCTGCGGGTAAAGCCGGCGCGACAGCAGCAGCGTGCAGGCGAACAGGTGCGCCGGGTCGGGCTCGCAGTCGGCGGATTCGGCTTCGGCCTGCCAGAACAGGCGGTCGAAGGCCGCGTTGTGCGCCACCAGGGGCACGCCGCGGGTGAAGCGCAGCACCTCGTGCATGACCGCGCGCGCCGGCGGCGCCCGCTGCAGCATGGCGTTGCTGATGCCGGTGAGCTGCTCGATGAAAGGCGGCACCCAGGCGCCGCTGTTCATCAGGCTCTGGAAGCGGCCGACGATCTGCCCGTCTGCCACCAGCACCGCGGCCACCTCGGTCGCACGCGCGCCCTGCGCCGGCGAGATGCCGGTGGTTTCGAAGTCGATGACGGCGACGGTGTCCGGAAGCGGGTGCATGGGCGCTGCGATTGTCACCGCGCGGCGGCCCGGCCTTAGAGTGCGGGCTGCATGGCACGCTACCTGGCCCTGTTGCGCGGTGTGAACGTCGGCGGTGCCAAGCGCGTGCCCATGGCCGAATGGCGCGTGCTGCTCGAAGGCCTGGGCTGCACGCAGGTGCGCACCCTGCTGAACAGCGGCAACGCGGTATTCGACAGCCCGGCGCGCTTGCCGGCCACGCTGGCCGGGCGCATCCACGAAGGGATTGCGCAAACGCTGGGCGTGGAAACGGCGGTCATCGTGAAGACGGCGCGCCAAGTGTCGGACATCGTCGTCGAGAACCCGCTGGCCGTGGCTGACCTTGACCCGCGCCGCCTGCTCGTTGCTTTCGCAGCCGAACCGGAGGCCCTGCTGGGCCTGGTGCCCATCACGAAACTGCTGCAGCCGCCCGAACAGTTGTCCATCGGCACCCATGCCGCCTACCTGCACTGCGCAGGCGGCATCCTGCAGAGCACGGCGGGCGCGGCGCTGCTGGGCAAGCCGGGCCGCGGCATCACCACGCGCAACTGGGCCACGGTGCTGAAGATCCAGGCCCTGATGGCCGCCGGCTGAAGGCCGTGAGCTGACAGCCTCGGCCTCAAGCCGTGAACTGATAACCGCGGCCTCAAGCCGTGAACTGACAACCGCGGCCTCAAGGCCGCTCAGGCGATCTGCAGCGAGGCCTTGGACAGGCTCACGATCTCCTCGATGAGATCGCGCTTCATGGCCTTGGCGTTGACGTTGTCGCCCTGGCAGGTGCCTGCGGCCTGGTGGCCGCCGCCGCCGTGGCTGAGCATCAGCTCGCCCACGTTGAGCCTGTTGCCGCGGTCGAAGATGCTCTTGCCCACGGTGTAGACGGTGTTCTGCTTGTCGCGGCCCCACATCACGTGCATGCTGATGTCGCACTGCGGGAACATGGCGTAGACCACGAAGCGGTTGCCGGCGTAGATGACCGGCTCGTCGCGCAGGTCCAGCACCACCAGCTTGCCATGCACTTCGGCCACGCGCGCCACCTGCTCGCGGAACAGCGGGTGCTGGTCGAAGAAGAGGTCCACGCGCTCCTGCACGTCGGGCAGGGCCAGGATCTGCTCGATGCTCAGGTCGCGGCAGCAGTCGATGAGTTTCATCATCAGCTGGTAGTTCGAGACGCGGAAGTCGCGGAAGCGGCCGAGGCCCGTGCGCGCGTCCATCAGAAAGCTCAGCAGCTCCCAGCCCCGGGGCTGCAGCACATCGTCCCGCGTGAAGCCGGCCGAATCGGCCTTGTCCACGGCGTTCATCATCTCGTCGCTGATGCGCTGAAAGCGCGCCTTGCCGCCGTAGTGGTCGTACACCACGCGCGCCGCTGACTTGGCGTCGCCCTTCAGGATGTAGTTGGGCGTCGGCCGGCCGCCGTTGCGCACCGCTTCGCTGCTGTGGTGGTCGAAGCACATGCCGCAGCCGGGCACGTAGGGCAGGTTGGTGAGGATGTCGCGCTCGGTCACCGCCACCTTGCCGTCCTGCACGTCCTTGGGGTGATGGAAGACGATCTCGCCGAGCAGGCCGATCTCCTTTAGCAGCACGGCGCAGACCAGGCCGTCCATGTCGCTGCGCGTGAGCAGGCGGTATTTCAGATCGGCAGGGGCGTTCATGCGGGGGTGTCTCCAGCGGGGTTCGTCCCCGTTTATCGACCGCTCGCCCGCTGGCTTGAGTCGGGGCTTGCATGGCCGGGGCGGGTGAGCCGCCAGGCCAGGGCCAGGCCCAGCCCGCAGCAGGCGCCGGTGGCCAGGCCCGTGTACTGCCAGCCGCCCGCCGCGCTGGCCACCGCGGCCACCAGCGGCGGCCCCGCGAACTGGCCGAGCGCCGACCACTGCTGCACCCAGCCCACGGTGGTGGACAGCGTGTCCTCGCCCGGCGCCACGCGCACCGCCAGCGCGAACAGCGTGGCCGGGATGAGCCCGCCGACGCCCGAGAACAGCAGCACGGCGACATAGCGCAGCGGCGCCGGCAGCCCGGGCGAACCGGCGAAGGTGGCGCTGGCGGCCAGGCCCATCACGATGAAGCCGATGAGCAGCAGGCGCCGCGGCGCCACGCCGCGCTGCAGCAGCCGGCCCGAGGCGATGTTGCCCACCATGTTGGCCGCCGCGGCCAGCGCCGTCAGCAGGCCGGTGGTGGCGCCCGACAGGCCGGACTGCAGGTAGATCGTCGGCAGGAAGCCGATGACCGCCAGCCACTGCCCCGAATACATGGCGAAGGTGGCGGCCACCAGCCAGGGGCCGGGCACCGCCAGGGTGCGGCGCAGCCGTGCCAGCCAGGGTGCAGGCGCGTGCGGTGGCGTGACCGGCGCTGGCACGGCGCGCAGCAGCCAGACCGTTATGGCCAGGGTCAGCACGGACTGTCCCCACCACCATGCGCGCCAGCCAAAGGCCGCGATGCACACCGGCCCGAGCAGCAGCGCCAGCGCCGTGGCCAGCGGCATGTAGGCGCCCCAGAAGCCGATGAAGGCGCTCACGCGTTCGGGTGCGACCAGCGCACGCACCAGGCCGGGCGCCGGCAGCACCACGAGCAGGAAGCCGAAGCCTTCCAGCGCTCGCAGCACCATCAGCGCGTCGACGCTGCTGACGCTGCCGCCCGCCGCGCTGGCCGCGGCCAGCAGCAGCAGGCCGATGGCCATGCTGCGCCGTGCGCCCAGGCCGTCTGCCACGACACCGAAGGCCAGGCCGGCCAGCATGCCGGCGCCTTGCACCAGTGACAGCAGGAAGCCGGCCTGCACCAGCGTCAAGCCCAAGGCGGCCTGCAGCGGCGCGATGGCCGGGGCCAGCTTGCCCACGTGCAGCGCCGCGCACACACCCGCAAGGATCACCACCCATGCCGGCTGAAGAATGGGGCTCGGGCGGGCAGGCGGCATGGACTTGGGAGTATCCCTTGGTGCGGGCCCGCCCCCCGCCGAAGCCGCCGTGCCGCGCGGCATCATGCGGGCCATGTCTTCCCTGCCACGCTACCTCGACATCGCCAGCTGGCCGCGGCGCGATGCGTTCGCCTACTTCCGCGGCTTCGACAAGCCCTACTTCAACGTCTGCGTGCGGCTGGACGTGGCGCTGCTCAAGGCCGCCGTGGCGAAGAGCGGCGTCGGCAGCTTCAACCTGGCCTGCCACTTCATCGCGCTGCGCCTGGCCAACCTGCACGAGCCCTTCCGCCTGCGGCTGGAAAATGGCCGCGTGCGCATCCACGATCAGGTCTGCGGCGGCGCCACCGTGCTGCGCGACGATCAGAGCTTCAGCTTCGCCTACCTGGACCACGACACCGACTACGCCCGCTTCGCGAGCCAGGGCCAGGCGGCGCTGGCGGCGGCACGCAGCGGCCAGGCAGCTTTCGATCCCAAGCTGGATGAATCCGCCGTCATCCACTTCACCACCCTGCCCTGGCTGCACTTCAGCAGCTTCTCGCACGCACGCAACTGGGGCCGCGAGGACTCGGTGCCCAAGATCGCCTTCGGACGTGCCGATGTCGACGGCAGCCACCTGTGGCTGCCCTGCAGCGTGGAAGTGCACCACGCGCTGATGGATGGCCTGCACCTGGGTCGTTATGTGCAGGCGCTGGAGCAGGCGCTGCGCGAACCGGAACGGTGGCTGGGGCCGGCGTGAACCTGCGCCAGCTGCTCGTCACCGCCGCGCTGCTGGCCGGCCCGGCGGCCGCCACCTGCCCGCCGCCAGGCGAGACCGTGGCCTCGCTGCAGGCGCTGAAGGCCACTGAATGGAAGCAGCCCGAGGCCGATGATGCCCGCCAGGCGCTGGCCCTGGGCCTGCTGGACTGCCTGTCAGACCCCAGCCCCTTGCTGCGCGACGAGGTGGCCTTCGAGGCGTTGCAGCACTGGCTGCGCACGGGCCGCCTCGCGGCCAGCACCCTGCAAGCGCTGCGCACGCAGCTGCTGGCGATGCTGGCCCAGCCGCCTGACCCGGCCGGCTTCACGCAACCCTTCGCGGCGCTGGTGCTGGCCGAGGTGGCGCGTGTGGACCGCCTGCGCGCCAACCTGAACGAGGTCGAACGTGCCGAGCTGTTGGCCGCCGCCACGCGCTGGCTGGCCGGCTGGCGTGACTACCGCGCCTTCGAAGCGCCCGAAGGCTGGCGCCACGGCGTGGCCCATGGTGCCGACCTGATGCTGCAGCTGGCGCTGAACAAGCAGCTGCAGCGCGCGCAGGCCGACGCCCTGCTGAAGGCCATCGCCGGCCAGGTCATGCCACCTGGCGCCGTGGCCTACCAGCATGGTGAAGCCGACCGCCTGGCGGCCCCGGTCTACTACCTGGCGCACGGCACGCTGCTGTCCACCACCGACTGGCAGCACTGGTTCAGCGCGCTGGTGGAAAGGCGCGAGCGGCGGCCCATCAATGCCGTGAACCTGGCGGCCAAGCACAACCTGTCGATCTTTCTGAACAGCCTGTACGTGGCGGTGCAGGAAGCCGGCAATGCCGATGTCAAGGCGCGGCTGTTGCCGGGGCTGAGGAGTGCGCTGCGCGAGGCGGAGTGAGCTGCGTTCCAGGTGATCGTCGCGTCGCCACCAGCCGGTGCCTGCGCTTCAGCTGAAAGCGCGTGAACTAGCGCTGGTTCAGCGGGGCGCTTCATGAGGGGCCCACGCCCGTCGGCCGCGAGCGCCCCGAGACTGTGCGGCGCTGGCACGCACATTGCGCCCCAGGTTGGCATGCCTACCGCCACCACCGACCGCCTGACGCTGCTGCTGGAAAGCACGGGCGAGGGCATCTTCGGCATCGACATGGCCGGGCGCTGCACCTTTGTCAACCGCGCCGCCGCACAGGCACTGGGCTGGCGCACCGAAGCGGTGCTCGGCCAGAACATGCACGAGCTCATCCACCACTCGCACGGCGACGGCCGCCACTACCCGGAATGCGACTGCCCGATCTTCAACGCCTTCCGCCGCGGCCTGCCCTGCCGCATCGACGACGAGGTGCTGTGGCGCGCCGACGGCAGCAGCTTCCCGGCCGAGTACAGCAGCTACCCGGTCATCGAGCACGGTGAAGTGCAGGGCGCGGTGGTGACCTTCGTCGACATCACCGAACGCAAGCGCGCCGAGGAACTGCTGCGCCGCACCAACGAAGAACTGGAACGCCGCGTGGCCGAACGCACGCGCGAGCTGCGCGACCTGGCCAACCACCTGGAGACGGTGCGCGAAAGTGAGCGCAAGCGCATCGCGCGCGAAATCCACGACGAGCTGGGCTCGCTGCTGGTGGCGCTGAAGATGGACACGCATTGGCTGGGCAAACGCCTGCCGGCCAGACTCGACATGACGCCCGAGCTGTTGGCCAAGTGCCAAAGCATGGGCCGCCTCATCGACACCGCGGTGGACAACGTCGGCCGCATCATCACCGACCTGCGGCCCAGCATCCTGGACCACCAGGGCCTGTGGGCAGCTTTGGAATGGCAGGCGCAGGAGTTCATCGACAGCAGTGAGCTCGACGCCACACTGCAGTTGCACGTGAGCGCCGGCGTCACGCCGCCCGAGGGCGGGCTGGCCATCGCGGTGTTTCGCATCTTCCAGGAGATGCTCTCCAACGTGGCGCGGCATGCGCGGGCGCGCAGCGTGCGCATGCGCATCGCAGTGGACGGGCCGCCCGACCCGGTGCTCTACATCGACGTGCGCGATGACGGTGTCGGCGCCGCGCCGCAGGCGCTGGCCGACCCGCAGAGCTTCGGTGTCATCGGCATGCGCGAACGTGCCGGGCACTTTGGTGGCCGCCTGGCCATCGACAGCGCGCCGGGGCAGGGCACGCGCGTTCGGCTCACCCTGCCTCTTCCATGAGGCCCGCATGATCCAGGTGCTGATCTGCGATGACCACCTCATCGTGCGCCAGGGCATCAAGCAGGTGCTGGCCGACGCACCCGACATCGCTCCTGTCGCGGAAGCCGGCAGCGGCCCCGACGCCCTGGCCCGCGTGCGCGAAGGCGGCATCGACGTGGTGCTGCTCGACATCGCCATGCCCCAGCGCGACGGCCTGGACATCCTGCGCCAGCTGAAAAGCGAGGCGCCGAAGCTGCCGGTGCTCATGCTGTCGACCTACCCCGACCGCCAGTACGCCGTGCGCAGCCTGAAGCTGGGCGCTGCGGGCTATCTGAACAAGAGCGCAGACGCCGAGCAGATGATCGACGCCGTGCGCAAGGTGGCACGCGGCGCGCTCTTCATCACGCCCGCGGTGGCCGAACTGCTGGCCGGCGCCCTGGGTGTGCCCGGTGGCCATGGCGCGGAAGACAAGCCGCTGCAGGAGCAGCTGTCGCACCGCGAGTACCAGGTCTTCCGCCTGCTGGCCGCCGGCCGCAGTGTGGGCGAGATCGCCGAGCAGCTGGTGCTGGCGCCCAACACCGTGAGCACCTACCGCGCGCGCATTCTCGACAAGACCGGCGTGCGCAACGACGTCGAACTGGCGCTGCTGGCGGTGCGGCGCGAGCTGCTGTAGCCGCTCAGCCCGCGCTCAGACCGTGCTCAGACCGTGCTGACGCCCTGCGCGCGTTCGATGCACGCCAGCAGCGTCTCTTCCGGATAGGGCTTGCCCAGCACCAGCGTCACGCCGGCGTCTTCGGCGGCGGCCTTCAGGCGATCGTCGGCCGAGGTGATCATGATGATCGGGATGTGGCTGGCGCGCGGGTGTGCGCGCACGTGGCGCGTGAGCGCGAAGCCGTCCATGCCGGGCATCTCGACATCGGTGATCAGCACCATCGGCACTTCCTGCTCGATGAGGCGCGCCGCCTCGGCGCCGTCTTCGGCCAGCACCACACGGTAACGGTGCTGGGCCAGCAGGCGGCTGGTCTTCACGCGCACCACCTTGGAGTCGTCGGCCACCATGACCAGCGTGTCTTCGGGCGCGCGCGGGCGCGGTGGCGGTGCGGCCGCTGCGGCTGCGGCTGCCTCAGCGGCACGGTGTGCGGCTTCAGCGGCGGCCTGCTCGGCAGCGCGATGGCGCATCAACGCCGCGGCTTCTTCCTCGGCGCGGCGACGGGCGGCGAGTTCGGCGGCTGCGGCGTGCTCGGCAGCCAACTGCCGGTGGCGCTCCTCGGCCAGGCGGGCTGCACGTTCTGACGCAAGCCGCGCCGCTTCCTGCGCGGCCGCACGTTCCGCCGCCAGCGCCAGGGCGTGGCGGTGTGCTGCGGCCACGGCGTCCAGTTCGGCCTGGCCGCGCCGCTCGGCTTCTTCACGGCGCTGGCGTTGCCTGGCCACGGCGATGAAGGCCAATGCCACCACGGCCACGGTGGCCACGGCGGCGGCTGCCCAGAGGAGGAAGGTTTGATTCATCGGCCTGCCCCCGTTGACGGTGGCGTTGATCGCTGCGGCACCCGGATGTGCACGTCTGGCATCAGCTTAAGGCCGATCCAGGGCCGGCAAATGACCGAACAGGGCTGCCTTTGCCCGGCCTGTGCGTTTTTCGTGGGCCACTGTTGTAGGGCTGGCACTACAGGCGTTTCCAACGGGCCCCGATTTTGCAAAGTCGGCCTGCTGCCTAGCATTTGTTTCACTTGTTGAAGGATTCCCGATGACGCGCGAACTCGACCCTTATGACGCCGACCGCCCGCTGCTGATGCGCTGCGCCTGCGGCGCCCATGCCAGCGGCGCCGAACACGCGGCGGCAGAACTGCGCGCGCGCAGCGAGAGCGCGGACTTCGAAGCGGAGTCCAAGTCCTTCGTCGAAGCGGCACTCGTGAAGGCGCTGTTCCCGCAGGACGCACTGCGCCGCCGCTTCCTGCGCGCCGTGGGCCGCAACACGGCCATGGCCGCCATCGGCAGCGTGCTGCCCATCGCTTCGATGCAGGCGCTGGCGCAGGGCAGCGTGGGGCCGCTGGAGAAGAAGGATCTGAAGATCGGCTTCATCCCCATCACCTGCGCCACGCCGCTGATCATGGCGCACCCGCTGGGCTTCTATTCCAAGCAGGGGCTCAACGTCGAGGTGGTGAAAACGGCCGGCTGGGCGCTCATCCGCGACAAGATGATCAACAAGGAGTACGACGCCACGCACTTCCTGAGCCCTATGCCCATCGCCATCAGCCTGGGCCTGGGTGCGACCGCCACGCCCATGAACGTGGCCACCATCCAGAACACCAACGGCCAGGCCATCACGCTGTCGGTGAAGCACAAGGACAAGCGGGACCCGAAGGACTGGAAGGGCTTCAAGTTCGCCGTGCCCTTCGAGTATTCGATGCACAACTTCCTGCTGCGCTACTACGTGGCCGAAGCGGGGCTCAACCCCGACACCGACATCCAGATCCGCGTCGTGCCGCCGCCGGAGATGGTGGCGAACCTGCGCGCCGGCAACATCGACGGCTTCCTCGGCCCCGACCCTTTCAACCAGCGTGCGGTGTTCGAGGAGGTGGGCTTCATCCACCTGCTGACCAAGGAGCTGTGGAACGGCCACCCGTGCTGCGCCTTCGGCACCAGCACCGAATTCATCCAGAAGAACCCCAACACCTTCATCGCGCTGTACCGCGCGGTGCTCACCGCCGCGGCGATGGCGCGCAAGGCCGAGAACCGCGAACTCATCGCCAAGGTGATCTCGCCGCAAGCCTACTTGAACCAGCCCGAAACGGTGCTGGCGCAGGTGCTCACCGGCAAGTTTGCCGACGGCCTGGGAAACGTGAAGAACGTGCCC
>JANNFE010000121.1:0-10115 GCA_031379415.1 Betaproteobacteria bacterium
TGGCGCTGGTGGCGGCTGCCCGAACGCATCGAGCACGGCGTGAGCGACGCCGAATGGGCCGAGCGCGTGCGCGCCGGCATCGACCGCAGCGTGCACATGCAGATGGTCAGCGACGTGCCCATCGGCGCCTTCCTTTCGGGCGGTGTGGATTCCAGCGCCGTGGTGGCGGCGATGGCGCGCCATTCCTCCGGGCCCATCAAGACCTACGCCATCGGCTTCGAAGGTGGCGCTGCCGAGCAGCTCTACAACGAACTGCCCTACGCGCGCCAGGTGGCGAAGATTTTCGGCACCGAGCACCACGAGATCGTGGTCAAGCCCGATGTCGTGGGCCTGCTGCCCAAGCTGGCCTGGCACATGGACGAGCCGCTGGCCGACTCGGCCTTCATCACCACCTACCTGGTCTCGCAGTTCGCGCGCCAGGACGTGAAGGTCATCCTCAGCGGTGTCGGCGGCGATGAGCTTTTCGGCGGCTACCGGCGCTACCTGGGCGGCCACTATGCGCGCCGTTTCGCCGCGCTGCCAGGCTGGGCGCGCCGCACGGCGTCGCTGGCCGCGGCCCGGCTGCCGGCCGACCGCCACAACAAGTGGCTGAACGTGGCGCGGCTGGCCAAGGGCTTCATCGCCAGCGCCGAGATGGGTGCCGACGAGCGCTACCGCAGCTACCTGCAGGTGAATGCGCGCGAGACCGTGGCCTCGTTGCTGCTGGCCCAGCCACCCAGCGGCCCCGACGCGCTGGCGCAGGCCTTCGCCGGGGCTGGGTCCAGCGACGAGCTCAACCGCCTGTTTGCGGTCGACGCCGAAACGCAGCTGCCCGACGACCTGCTGCTGCTCACCGACAAGATGAGCATGGCCGTGTCATTGGAATGCCGCGTGCCGCTGCTCGACCATGAACTGGTGGAGCTCGCCGCTGCCATTCCGGCCGAAGCCAAGGTGCGCGGCGGCCAGCTCAAGCACCTGATGAAGGCGGCGCTGGCCGACCAGTTGCCGCCCGACATCCTGCACCGCAAGAAGCGCGGCTTCGGCACGCCCATGGGCGCCTGGCTGAAGCGCGAGCTGGCGCCGGTGCTGCGCGAACTGCTGTCGCCCGAGGTCGTGCGCCAACGGGGCCTGTTCAACGCCAAGGCAGTGAGCGCGCTGGTGGCCGACCACGAAGCCAGCCGCAGCGACGGCACCGACGCGCTGCTGGCGCTGCTGAACCTGGAAGTGTGGTCGCGCATCTACCTCGACGGCCGCAGCCATGGCGACGTGGCCGACGAGCTGCACCGCCTGGCCGGCGCGGGCATGAAGGCCGCGGCATGAACATCCTTTACCTCTGCCACCGCTTCCCCTACCCGCCCAAGCGCGGCGGCAAGATCCGGCCCTTCAACATGATCCGCCACCTGCAGGCCAGCGGCCACCAGGTGACGGTGTGTTCGCTGGCGCGGTCGGCGGCCGAGGCGGAAGAGGGCGCCGGCATCGCCCCGCACTGCAGCGCCTTCCACATGGGCCACGTGCAGGAGCCGGTGCAGTTCGCGCGCATGATCGTGCGGCTGCCGCTGCTCACGCCCTCGTCGATGGGCTACTTCTACTCGGCCGAGCTGGCGGCCAAGGTGCGCCAGCTGCTGGCGTCGCAGAAGTGGGACCTCATCTTCGTGCACTGCTCGTCGGTGGCGCAGTACGTCGCGCATGTGACCGACATCCCCAAGATCCTCGACTTCGGCGACATGGACTCGCAGAAGTGGCTGGAGTACGCCAACTACAAGCCCTGGCCGCTGTCCTGGGGCTACACGCTGGAAGGCACCAAGATGCTGTGGGCCGAGCAGCGCCTGGCGCGCCGCTTCGACCTGTGCACCGCCACCACGCGCGCCGAATGGGAGACGCTGGACGGCTATGGCACGGGTGCCATCACGGGCTGGTTTCCGAACGGTGTCGACGCCGGCTTCTTTAGCCCCACCGATGGCAGCTACGACGCCGACACCATCAGCTTCATCGGCCGCATGGACTACTACCCCAACCAGGAGTGCATGCAGCGCTTCTGCGACCAGGTATGGCCGCTGCTGCGCGAGCAGCGCCCGCAGATGAAGCTGCTGATCGTCGGCGCCGACCCCTCGCCGGCGATGCAGGCGCTGGGCCAGCGGCCGGGCGTCACGGTCACCGGCTCGGTGCCCGACGTGCGGCCTTACGTGCGCGGTTCGGCGCTGATGGTGGCGCCGCTGGCCATCGCCCGCGGCACGCAGAACAAGATTCTCGAGGCCATGGCCATGGGCGTGCCCGTGGTCACCAGCCGCGTGGCGGCCGGCGGCGTGGACGCCGAGCCCGAGCGCCACCTGCTGGTGGCCGACACGCCGTCGGAAATCGCCGCCGCCGTGCTGCGTGTGACCGGTGACGCGGCCGAGCGCCAGCGCCTGGCCGCCGCCGGCCGCGAGCGCGTGCTGAGCCACCACGACTGGGCGCGCTCGATGCAGCGCCTGGACACCCTCATCGCCGGCTGCCTGCGCGGCCGCGCCGAACGAGATTCACAGACCCAGCGGACCCCAGCATGAACATCAGCATCTTCGGCCTTGGCTATGTCGGCGCGGTCTCGCTGGCCTGCCTGGCGCGCGACGGCCACCAGGTGATCGGCGTCGACATCGACGCCACCAAGCTGTCGCTCATCGCCGCCGGCAAGACGCCGGTGGTGGAAGAAGGCATGGTCGAACTGATGCAGAACGTGGCCAACAGCGGCCGCGTGAGCGTCACGAACGACACCCACGAGGCCGTGCTCGGCAGCGAGATCAGCCTGGTCTGCGTGGGCACGCCCTCGGCGCCCAACGGCAGCCAGGACCAGGGCGCCATCCTGCGTCTGGCGGCGCAGCTGGGCCGCGCGCTGGCGAAGAAGACCGAGCCACACGTCATCGTGTTCCGCTCGACCATCGTGCCCGGCACCGTGGAGGACGTGTTGCGGCCCATCGTCGAGCGCGAGTCGGGCAAGAAGGACGGTGTCGATTTCCACCTCTGCTTCCAGCCCGAGTTCCTGCGCGAAGGCAGCTCGATCCGCGACTACGACAAGCCGCCCTTCACCATCATCGGCGCCAACCACGAAGCGGCCATCGAACGCCTGCAGGCCCTGTTCGGCCACCTGCCGTGCAAGTTCATCCGCACCTCGGTGCGCGCGGCCGAGATGATGAAGTACTGCTGCAACAACTTCCACGCGCTGAAGATCACCTTCGCCAACGAGACGGCGCGCCTGTGCGGCGCCCTGGGTGTCGATGCCTTCGAGGTCATGGACCTCGTGTGCCAGGACACGCAGCTCAACATCAGCCGCGCCTACCTGAAGCCGGGTTATGCCTTCGGCGGCAGCTGCCTGCCCAAGGACCTGCGCGCCACGGCCTACCTGGCCAAGCAGCGCGACGTCGAGATACCCATGCTGGGCCACATCCTGGCGTCGAACCAGAACCACCTGGAACTGGCGCTGCACAAGGTGATGGCGGCCGGCAAGCGCCAGGTCGGCTTTGTCGGCCTGTCCTTCAAGACCGGCACCGACGACCTGCGCGAAAGCCCGCTGGTCACGCTGGCCGAACTGCTCATCGGCAAGGGCTACGCGCTGCGCATCTACGACCCCGAGGTGCACCTGGCGCGCCTGCTGGGCGCCAACAAGAACTTCATCGAACAGCACCTGCCGCACATCGGCCAGATGCTGGCGCCCGAACTGGCCGAGGTGGTGCAGAACTCCGAGGTGCTGGTGCTGGGCAGCAGCAGCCCGGCCGTGCTGCAGGCGCTGGCGGCACTGGTGCGGCCGGAGCAGATCGTCATCGACCTCGTGCGCCTGCCGGCGGGGGTGACGCTGAACGCGCAGGTTCAAGGTTTGTGCTGGTGACGCGTCCGTTGCCTGATCGCCAGCCCCACCAGCACGGCAGCACTGCGCACGCCATGGACACGGCGACCTGGCCCCGCTTGTGCGTTGTGGGACCGCTGCCGCCCCCCTCGGGCGGCATGGCCAACCAGTGCGAGCAACTCGTGCGCTTCCTGCGCGCGGAAGGCGCGGATGTGGCCTTCGTGCGCACCAATGCGCCCTATCGGCCGGCCTGGGTGGGTGCCGTGCCCCTCGTTCGTGCCAGCTTCAGGCTGGTGCCCTATCTGGTGTCGTTGTGGCGCGGCATCGGCCGGGCGCAGGTGGTGCATGTGTTCGCGAACTCGGGCTGGGCCTGGCATCTGCTGGCGGCGCCGGCGCTGTTCATGGCGCGGCTGCGCGGTGTTCCGGTCATCGTGAATTACCGGGGCGGCCTGGCCGACGAATTCTTCGCCACCGCCCCGCGCCACGTGCTGCGCGCCCTGGCTGGGGCAGCGCAGCGCATCACGCCCTCGGCCTTCCTGTTGCGGGTGTTCGCCAAACATGGCCTGGAAGCCGAGGTCATTCCGAACATCATCGACCTGTCCCGTTTCGCCCCGCGCCCACAGCGCGTTGCCAATGGCGCGCCGCACCTGGTCGTCACGCGCAACCTGGAAGCGATCTACGACATCCCGACGGCGCTGCGCGCCTTTGCGCTGGTGCGGGCACAGCGGCCCGGCGCGCGGCTGACGGTGGCGGGCAGCGGCCCCGAACTGGGCGCCTTGCAAGCGCTGGCCGGTCAACTGGGCGTGGACGCCGCGGTGTATTTCGCAGGCCGCATCGACAACGCACACATCGCGGCGCTCTATGCCAGTGCCGACCTGATGCTCAACCCCAGTACGGCCGACAACATGCCGATCTCCATCCTCGAGGCGCTGGCCTCCGGGGTGCCCGTGGTCAGCACCGACGCCGGCGGCATCCCCGACCTGGTGCAGCACGAACGCACCGCGTTGCTCGTGCCCGTGGGTGATACGGCCGCCATGGCCCAGGCCGTGCTGCGCTTGCTGGCAGATGCCACGCTTGCGCGGCGTCTGCATGACGCCGGTCTGAACGACGTGGCGCGCTACGCCTGGCCGCGCATCCGCGAACGCTGGCTCGCCGCCTACCGGCGTGCCGCCGGCAGCGGCATGCCGCAACCCACCAACGGGCAATTGCCCAGGCTACCCCGGTAAGCACCATGACTGCGTTGTCCAACCGCCTGCTCGAACGCTTCTACCGCGACGTCCCACATCCCTATCGTCTGTTCGAGCGCAAGGTCGACGCCATCGTGGCCGGCGGCGCGCGCGTGCTGATGGACGCGGGCTGCGGCCGCACGGTGCCGGTGCTGCGCAAGTACCTGGGCCGCGTGGACCGCCTGATCGGCGTCGAACTCGTCGACTTCACCGACGTGCCGCCCGGCATCGAGACCTACAACGTCAACCTGGGCACGCTGCCGCTGGAAGACGCCAGCGTCGACATCATCATGTCGCGCAGTGTCTTCGAGCACCTCACCGACCCCGATTCGGTGTACCGCGAATTCGCCCGCGTGTTGCGGCCCGGCGGACGTGTCGTCTTCCTCACCGCCAACATGTGGGACTACGGCACCCTGTTCGCGCGCCTGGTGCCCAACCGCTTCCATGGCCGCATCGTCAAGGCCGTCGAAGGGCGCGAGGAAGAGGACACCTTTCCCACCGCCTACAAGACCAACACGCGCGGTGATGTGGATCGCCTGGCGACGGCGTCGGGACTGCGCGTCGAGAGCTTCGAGTACCTCAGCCAGTACCCGAACTACCTCATGTTCAATGGCTTGCTGTTCCTCATCGGTACCGCCTTCGAGAAGCTGATCAGCCGCTTCGAGGCCCTGCGCATCCTGCGCGGCTGGATCATGGTGACGCTCATCAAACCGGGCGCGCCGCGCTGACCGGCAGGGCAGGGCGACCTCGTGAGCTACACGCGTTTTGCCAGTGGCGTGCTCTTTCCGCTGCACGAGCGGCTGAAGGGCCATCACTCCGTGGCGCTGCGCGAACGCCTGGAACGCAGCCAGTGGCTGAAGCCCGAGGCCATCGCGCAGGAGCAGGCCGAGCGCCTGCGCGCCTTCCTGATGGAGATTGGTCAGCGCGTGCCCTACTGGCGCCAGCAGTTCCAGGCGCTCGCCTTCGACCCGGCCGCCGTGCGTTCCGCATCCGACCTGCACGCGCTGCCCTTGCTCACCAAGGCCACCATCCGCGCCCATTCTGATGAGATGAAGGCCGAAGGCCACGGCCCGCTTTCGCGCTACAACACGGGTGGGTCATCGGGCCAGCCGCTGGTCTTCTACATCGGCAAGGCACGCAAGAGCCACGACGTGGCCGCCAAGTGGCGCGCCACGCGCTGGTGGGGCGTGGACATCGGCGACCGCGAGGCCGTGATCTGGGGTTCGCCCATCGAACACGGCACGCAGGACCGCATCCGCCAGTGGCGTGACCGCCTGATGCGCAGCACGCTGCTGCCGGCCTTCGAGATGTCGGAGGGCCGGCTCGACGAGTTCGTGGCCTGGCTGCGGCGCGAGAAGCCGCGCATGCTGTTCGGTTATCCGTCTGCGCTGAGCTACATCGCGCGCCACGCCGCGCAGCGCGGCGTGCGCCTGGACGACCTGAGCGTGCGCGTCGCGTTCGTCACGTCGGAGCGCCTGTACGACGAGCAGCGCAAGGCCATCGAGCAGGCCTTCGGCTGCCGTGTCGCCAATGGCTATGGCGGCCGCGACGCCGGCTTCCTGGCCCATGAATGCCCGGAAGGCGGCATGCACCTGACGGCCGAGGACATCGTGGTCGAGATCGTGGGCCCGCAGGGCCAGCCGGTGCCCGTGGGCACCGCGGGCGAGATCGTGGTCACGCACCTGGCGACCAGCGAGTTTCCTTTCGTGCGCTACCGCACCGGTGACATCGGTGTGCTGGACGACCGCTTGTGCCCCTGCGGCCGCGGCCTGCCGCTGCTGCGTGACCTGCAGGGCCGCAGCACCGACTTCGTGGTGGCGGCCGACGGCACGGTGATGCATGGCCTGGCGCTGATCTACATCCTGCGTGACCTGCCGGGCATCGAGGGCTTCAAGGTGACGCAGGAAACGCGCACACTCACGCGCGTGGAGATCGTGCCGGATGCGCGCTTCGATGCGGGCATCCTCCCCCTTATCGAGGCCGGCTTCAGGCAGAGGCTGGGCGCCGAGGTCGAGGTCAGGGTGAGCACCGTGGATGCCATCGCGCCGGAACGCTCCGGCAAGTACCGGTACATCGTCAGCCACGCGCTGCAGGCGTAGCAAGGCTTCCCATGCGCGACATCGTACTGACCATCATCATCGGCGCTTTGCTGGTCATCACCTTGCGCTTCCCGTTCGTCGGCGCCTATCTGTGGGCCTGGTTGTCGTTGATGAACCCGCACAAGATGACCTACGGGTTCGCGTTCAATCAGCCCTTCGCGCAGGTCGCCGCCATCGTGACCATGGTCGCCTTGTTGTACGCCCGCGAACGCCGCCCCTTGCCATTGAACAGCATGGTGATCGCGCAGATCAGTCTCCTGGTCTGGATGTCGATCACGAGCTTGTTTGCGATGGCACCCTCCGACGCCGTATTGGAGCGATGGATCTTTGTTCTCAAGATCCAGGTCATGCTCATGGCCACCTGGATGCTGATCACCGACCCGAAGAAGCTGCGTGGCCTGATCTGGGTCGTCACGCTCTCGGTGGGTTACTTCGGGATCAAAGGTGGCGTCTTCACACTCCTCACTGGGGGCAGCAGCCGGGTCTGGGGGCCTCCGGGGGGCATGATCGAAGAGAACAACGCGCTGGCCGTGGCGCTGGTCATGATCATGCCGATGATGTATCACCTGCGCGAGACCGAGCGGAACTCATGGATACGTCATGGACTGATGGGGGCCATGGTGCTGTGCGCGTTTTCGATCCTGGGCAGCCAGTCGCGTGGGGCCTTGCTGGCCTCGCTGTCGATGGCCTTCTTCCTGGGCTTGAAGGGCAAACATCCCGTCAGGACGAGCGTGCTGCTGGCGATGTTCGCCATGCTGGCCATCGCCTTCATGCCCGACACCTGGTCGAATCGCATGGAGACCCTGCGCACCTACGAACAGGACGGGTCGGCGATGTCTCGCATCTGGTCCTGGCACACACACTGGAATGCAGCCGTCGACCGGCCCCTGGTCGGCGTGGGCTTCGACGCCGCCAATGCTGCCGTCTTTGGCAAGTACGCGCCGCTGGACGGCGCCTACGCTGTGTTCCAGGGGCGTGTCTGGGTGGCGCACAGCATCTATTTCCAGATGCTGGGTGAGCACGGCTTTGTCGGCCTGGGCTTGTTCCTGATGCTGGGGCTGCTCACCTGGCGCAGTGCCGCACGGCTGGCCCGGGTTGCCGGTCGCGACCCGGAGTTGTCGCTCTGGGTGCCGACCTTGATGCGCATGACGCAGGTGAGCCTCATCGGCTTCGCCGTGGGGGGTGCCTTCCTGAGCCTGGCGAACCATGACCTGCCCTACTACATCGTCGGCTTCGTCATTGCCACCGATGGCATCGTCCGTCGCGGCACGAAGAGCACCGCCTCGAAGGCCGTGTCGCCGACGCCCATGCGACCGGGCGGCCTGGAGAGCCGATGAGCCTCGGTGCTCGTCTCATCGAGCGGGGCGCGCGCGCCTATTTCGGCGTCGCCGACCGGGTTGCGGCGCCCAAGCTTTCGATCCTGATCTTCCACCGCGTGCATGCGGTGCCGGACCCACTGTTTCCCGAGGAGATGACGGCCCCTCGCTTTGACGCGATCTGCCGCAGCCTGAAGGCGGCGTTCCAGGTCATGACGCTCGGACATGCGCTCCAGCGCTGGCAGGCCGGCGCGCTGCCCCCGCGCTCGCTGGTCATCACCTTCGACGACGGCTATGCCGACAACGCCGAGGTCGCACTGCCCATCCTGCAGCAGCACGGCCTGCCGGCCACCTTCTTCGTGGCGACCGGTTTCCTCAATGGTGGGCGCATGTTCAACGACACCGTCATCGAGTGCGTGCGCAGCACCTCCTGCGAGGAACTGGACCTCGACGGGTTCGCGCTGGGGCGTCGTGAAGTGCGCAGCCTGAGCCAACGGCGCAGTGTCATCGACGACCTGCTGCCCAAGCTGAAGCACCTGCAACTCAAAGAGCGCCAAACCGCGCTGGCTTCGCTGCTCGAACGGGCCAAACAGCCCTCATTGCCTGCCGACCTGATGATGCGTTCGGCGCAAGTGCAGGCGCTTCATGGCGCTGGCATGGAGATCGGCGGGCACACCGTCAACCATCCCATCCTGCACGTGCTGTGCGACGCCGATGCCGAGTGGGAGATCGCGCAGGGCCGTCAACAACTGGAGAGCCTGGTGCAGGCGCCCGTGGCCTGCTTCGCCTACCCCAACGGCCGCCCGACCAAGGACTACGGCGCGCGCGACGTGGCCCTGGTGCGCAGGCTCGGCTTTCTGGGTGCCGTGAGCACGGCAACGGGGGTCGTCAAGGCCGACGCCGACCCCTTCCAGTTGCCCCGCTTCACGCCCTGGGATGCCGGCACCTCCCGGTGGCTGGCGCGGCTGGCCATGATGCGCGTCCGGAGTGCCCCAGCGACCGTGGCTTGAGCGGCGCACGCGGCACCAGGGTGCGTGCGAGGAAGCTCATGGCGCTTGCTTGACCAGTGCGGATTTCACAGTCTGCACGGCCTCGTGGCGGGCTCGCTGCGTTGCCGAGCGTAGATTCTTCCCGATTGCAGGGGACACCGTTACCCGGAAGCCCGGTGGCAGCCGGATGCACCGTTTCCTGCGCTAACAAGTGATGCAGGACACCGCCTATATGCCGCCGGTGCAGCGCCGATTCCCCTCCAGAATGCGGATGTTCACAGGCCCGGGACTCTGGGCCAATGTCACCTGCGGCAAGTGCAGGGCGACAGCAACACGATTTGCGAGCATGTGCCGTCGGTGAGTGGCGATGCCAGCCCCGGAAGAGCGATGTTCCCACTGAGTGGTCAACCCGTTGTCTTGGCACGGCTGGAGGTGGTTCGCACCCACCGGCCTTGGCTCTGCGTGAGCGTTGGCGTACGCGGCTCACGCGTGAAATCCGAAGGACAGAGAAACTCATGAACCCTATCGAAGTGCAATCGCAGACTGCAGTCCTCGCGGATGTCTGCGCCATCCCGTCGCCGGCTCCTCGTCCTGTCGCGGAAGAGCCGGGGTCGAGGCGCTTCGCGCTCAAGAGTCTCGCGGCTTCGGTGGCCGGGCTGGCCACCGGCTGCAGCGGCTGTGGTGGCGGCGGC
>JANNFE010000123.1:0-14334 GCA_031379415.1 Betaproteobacteria bacterium
GTCAAGGACTACGACGCCGCGGGCCTGAAGAAGAGCATCCCGCTGGTGGCCAGCGGCTTCCTCACCGACGGCACGCTGGAAGCCCAAGGCGCCAGCGCGCAGGGCATCCTGTCCACGCTGCACTACGCCGACAACCTGGACACGCCGCGCAACAACGCCTTCCGCAAGGCCTACGCCATCAGCTACAAGCAGCAGCCCGATGTCTACGCCGTTCAGGGCTATGACGCGGCGCAGATGCTGGGCGCCGGCCTGGCCGCCGTGAAGGGCGACTTCAAGCAGCGCGACGCCCTGCAGGCGGCCATGGCCAAGGCCGCCGTCGACAGCCCGCGCGGCAAGTTCACGCTCAGCCCGCAGCGCAACCCGGTGCAGGACATCTACCTGCGCGAAGCCAAGGGCATGAACAACGAAAGCCGCGGCATCGCGGTCAAGGCGCTGGCTGACCCGGGGCGCGGCTGCAAGCTCTAGGCCAACCCGGCCGCGTGGCCCGCGGGCCACGCGCCGATGGCTCCTGTGGGCGATGCCCGCGGACCGGCGGTTCCCGACACTGCGGTCACGCCGGCAAGGTGCCGGCACGCCAGGAGAACCGCATGAGCACCCCCACCACCGAACGCCGGGCCACGCCGGCCACGGCCACCACCCGCCCCGCCCGCTACGACATCTACGCCGGCATCCACCGCGCGCTGCGCCTGTGCATGACCGACACGCTCGGCCGCCTGGGCTGGCTGGATTGCGGCGACCCCGTGGAGACCACCGCCGCGCTGAACCAGCTGGACAGCCTGCTGGCCTTCTGCCGCAAGCACCTGGAGCACGAGAACAGCTTCGTGCACACCGCCATCGAGGCGCGCCATCCCGGCCGCACGCAGCGCGTGGCCAGCGAGCATGGGCAGCACCTGGAGGAGATCGCCGCCCTGCAGGCCGAAGGCGCCGCGCTGCGCGCCGCCCCCGCCGCGCCGCTGGCGCTGCGCCTGTACCGCCACCTGGCGGTGTTCATTGCCGAGAACTTCCACCACATGCAGGTCGAAGAGACGACGTTGAACGAAGCGCTGTGGGAGCTTTACGCCGACGCGGAGATCGGGGCCATCCATGACCGCCTGGTGGCGTCGCTGGACCCGGCCGAGCAGGCCCTGGTGCTGCGTTGGCTGACGCCGGCGCTGCCGCCGGCCGAACGCACCGCGATGTTCGGCGGCCTGCGCGAGCAGATGCCGCCGCAGGCCTTCGCGATGGTGCTGGAAGCCGCGCGTGCCGCGCTCAATCACACCGCCTGGACCAAGCTGGCGCGTTCGCTGGGCGTGCCGCCGGTGCCGGGGCTGGTGGAGGTCTGAACCCGGCTCAGGCCGGCACGGCCGCGGTGGAGCCGCGCACCACCAGCTCGGGGCGCAGCACCAGCGTGGACGCCGTGCCCGGCACGCCGTCCAGCGCTTCCAACAGCATGCGTGCGGCGCGGTAGCCCATCTCGTAGTGCTGGATGCGCACGCTGGTGAGCGGCGGGCTCAGCTGGTCGAGCAAGGGCATGTCGTTGTGGCCGATCAGCGACATGGCGCGCGGCACCGCAATGCCGCGCGCCTGCAGCACCTGCAGCGCGCCCAGCGCGATGAGATCGTTGGCGGCCACCACGGCGGTGAATTCCGGCGGCGTCTGCTGCCGCACCGGCAGCAGCATGGCCATCGCCGCCGCGCCGGCTTCGATGGCATAGGCGCTGCACTCGGCCAGCGCGGCCGGCGCCAGGCCGTGCTCGCGCAGTGCCTGCTCGAAGCCGATGCGCCGCGCCATGCCGGTGGAATAGCCCGGCGGCCCGGCCAGGTGGGCGATGCGGCGGTGGCCCAGGCCGAGCAGATGGTCCACGGCCAGGCGCATGCCCAGCATGTCGTCGCTGACCACGGCCGGCAGCGCGCCGCGGCCGTCGCGCGGGTCCGGCCGCGGGTCATTCGTGCGGTTCACCAGCACGATGCGCGCACCGCTCTTGCGCAGGCCGTCGAGCCAGGCGTCGTCGCGCAGCGCCGTGGCGACGAGAAAGCCTTCCACGCGCTGCGCCAGCATGCGTTCCACCGCCGCCTGCGCGGCCGCCGTGCCGCCTTCGCGCCGCGCCGTGTTGGCCAGCAGCGCGAAGTAGCCCTCGCCGTCCAGCGCGTCCTCGATGCCACGCAGGATGGGCGGGAACACCGGGTTGGTGATGTCGGGCAGCAGCACGCCCACGGTGCGTGAACGGCCGGTGCTCAGCGCCGCGGCGGCGCGGTTGGGGCGCCAGCCAAGTTCACGCGCCGCGGCTTCCACACGCTGCAGCAGATCGGTGCCGATGAGGTGGCGGCGCGCCGGGTCCATGGCGCGCGACACGGTGCTCTTGTGCACGCCCAGGTGCAGCGCCAGGTCGTTGATAGTGGGGCCGCTGCTGGCCAGGCTCTTGCGCGCCATGCGGCGATGCTAGTGCAACAGTTGCATGCTGTCGGCCGGGTGGCTGTCCGCACAGCCAGCAGGGTTGCCTGGTGATTCCCATTGACGGAGGGTGGTCACTGGCTCTAAAGTTTATGCAACCGGTTGCATGAAGTCTGCAAACGCCGCTGCCTCACCACCGCCACGGAATCGCCATGAGCCCAGCCCTGCCCACCACGCCCGAGTCCTTGCTGCCCATCGTGCAGCAGGCCATGGCCGCCACGCCGAATCCGCGGCTGCGCCAGCTGATGCGGTCGCTCACCGCGCACCTGCACCAGTTCGTACTGGACAACCGCGTGACGGAGGAAGAATTCGAGGCCGCGGTGGCCTTCCTCATCGGCATCGGGCAGGCCACCGGCGAGACCAAGAACGAGGTCATCCTGGCGTCTGACATCCTGGGCGTGTCCACCCTGGTGGCGCTGCTGAACAACCCGCGCGGCGACGGCAACACCGAGTCGGTGGCGGCGTTGCTGGGGCCCTTCTGGCGCGCCCAGGCGCCGTTTTGCGCGGCCGGCGAAAGCATCGCGCGCGGCGACACGCCGGGCGTGCCGCTGGAAGTGAACGGCACGGTCTACGGTGCCGATGGCCGCCCGTTGGCCGGCGCCGTGGTCGATGTCTGGCAAGCCTCGCCCGTGGGCCTGTACGACAACCAGGACCCGGCCCAGCCCGACATGAACCTGCGCGGCCGCTTCACCGCCGACGCCGAAGGCCGCTACGTCCTGCGCTCGGTGCAGCCCGCCGGCTACCCGGTGCCCACCGACGGCCCTTGCGGCGACCTGCTGCGCGCGCAGCAGCGGCACCCGTTCCGCCCGGCGCACCTGCACTTCATGGTGTCGCACCCGGCCCACCGCGTCCTGGTGACGCAGGTCTTCGCCGACGACAGCGAGCAGTTGCACAGCGACCCGGTGTTCGGCGTGACCGCGCCGCTGGTCGGCCGCTTCGAGCGCACGCAGCGCGATGGCGCGCCGCTGGCCCTGCTTCACCATGACTTCCACCTGTGCGCGGGCGAGATGAAGTTCCCGCACCCCCCCATTCCCTGAGGCCCGCCATGGACAACGCCAACTTCCAACCCACGGATCGCCTGGACGGCCGTGTCGCCGTCATCGCTGGCGGCACCGGCGCCATCGGCCTGGCCACTGCGCACCGCTTGGCGATCCTGGGCGCCCGCTGCGTGCTGCTCTTCCGCAGCAGCAGTGCCGAAGCCGCAAGCGCGCAGGCGGTGGCGCTGCCGGGCACCGGGCACAGCGCCGTGCGCGCCGACATCACCGACAGTGCCACGCTGAGCGATGCAGCCGCGCAGGTGGCGGCCCTGCACGGCGGCGTGGTCCACATCCTCGTGAACAGCGCCGGCCACACCAAGGCCGTGCCGGCAGCCGACCTCGAAGGCCTCACCGACGAGCTCATCGACGACATCCTGCGCAGCAACTTCCGCGGCGTCTTCGCCACCATCCGCGCCTTCGCGCCGCTGCTGAAGGCGTGCGGCGACGGGCTCATCGTCACCATCAGCTCCATCGCCGGTTTCACCGGCAGCGGCAGCAACCTGGCCTATGTCGCCGCCAAGGCCGGCATCGACGTGGTGGGCGATGCGCTGGCGCGCGCGCTGGCGCCGCAGGTGCGCGTGATCTCGGTGTCGCCGGGCGTGGTGGACTCCGCCTTCGTGCCCGGCCGCGGCCCCGACTTCAACGCCAAGGCCGCCGCCACCCTGCCGTTGCGCCGCGTCGGCACCGCCGACGACGTGGCCGCCGCCGTGCAGGCCTGCGCCACGACGCTGCGCTACGCCACGGGCACGCGCATCGTCGTGGATGGTGGAAGACATCTGTAGGAGCATCCGATGAACAAGACCCTGCTCACCTGCGCCGTCACCGGCAACCTGACCAAGCCGGACCAGACGCCGCACCTGCCCATCACGCCCGCGCACATCGCGCGCGACTGCCTGGAAGCCGCCGCAGCCGGCGCCGCCGCCGTGCACATCCACGTGCGCGACCCGGCCACCGGCAAGCCGTCGATGGAAGTGGAGCTCTACCGCGACGTGATGGACCGCATCCGCCGCGAGAACCGCGAGCTCATCATCAACCTCACCACCGGCCCCGGCGGCCGCTACATCCCGAGCGACGACAACCCGCGCATCGCCGCGCCCGGCAGCACGCTGCTGCCGCCGCTGGAACGCGTGCGGCACATCCAGCAGCTGAAGCCCGATGTCTGCTCGCTGGACCTCAACACCATGAACTCCGGTCCCGACGTGGTGATGAACACGCCACGCAACGTGCGCATCATGGCCACCGCCATGCGCGAAGCGGGCGTCAGGCCCGAGCTGGAGATCTTCGACAGCGGCGACATGCACCTGGCGCTGGATCTCATCCAGGACGGCACGCTGCAGGGTCCCGGGATGTGGACCTTCGTCACCGGTGTGAAGTACGGCTTCAACTTCAGCCCCGAGACCCTGCTCTACGCGCGCAGCCTGCTGCCGGCGGGTGCGGTGTGGTCGGCCTTCGGCATCGGCCGCTTCGAATTCCCGTGCGTGGCGATGGCGCTGGTGGCGGGGGGGCACATCCGCGTCGGGCTGGAAGACAACATCTACCTCGAGAAGGGCGTGCTGGCCAAGAACAACGCCGAGCTGGTCAGCAAGGCCCGGCGCATCGTGCAAGACCTGGGCGGCGAACTCGCCAACCCGCGCGAAGCGCGCGCCCTGCTGAACCTGCCGGACAAGGCCTGACGATGAAGATCCAGAACCAGGCCGTGCGCCTGCACACCAAGGCCGCCAACGCCGACGCGCTGGCGCCGCAGCTCACCGAGATGGCACCGCCCGATCCCGGCCCCGACCAGGCGCTGGTGCGCGTGGGCGCTGCGGGCGTGAACCCCAGCGACGTGAAGGCCGCGCTCGGCCTCATGCCGCAGGCCCTGTTCCCGCGCACACCGGGCCGCGACTACGCCGGCACCGTGGTCGCCGGGCCCAGCGAGTGGATAGGCCGCGAAGTCTGGGGCTCGGGCGGCGACATCGGCATCACGCGTGACGGCTCGCATGCCGGCTGGTTGCTGCTGCCGGTGGCGGCGCTGCGCGAGAAGCCGGCGCGGCTGAGCATGGCAGAAGCCGGCAGCGTGGGCGTGCCCTTCGTCACCGCGGTAGAAGGTTTCCGCCGAAGTGGCTGGCCCCAGGCCGGCCAGGTGGTGGCCGTGATGGGCGCCAACGGCAAGGTCGGCCAGGCCGCGGTGCAACTGGCGGCGATGGCCGGCGCCACGGTGGTGGCCGTGCACCGCCAGGACGGCCCGCACATCGGCCATGCCTGCGCGCCGGTGCACACCCTCAACGGCAGGACCGAAGACGTGGCGGCGCGCATCCGCGAGCTCAGCGGCGGCAAGGGTGCGGACATCGTCTTCAACACCGTCGGCAGCCCCTACTTCGACGCCGCCAACAAGGCCATGGCCAAGGGCGCGACGCAGATCTTCATCGCCACCGTCGAAAAGCCCGTGCCCTTCGACATCTTCGCTTTCTACCGCGGCATGCACACCTACGTCGGCATCGACACCTTGGCACTCGACGCCGTGGCCACGGCCGAGCGCATCGAGACGCTGCGCGCCGGCATGAACGCCGGCACCTTGAAACCCTTCGAGGTGGCGGACAGCGGCGTCTATGCGCTGGCTGATGCGCTGACGGTCTACCGTCGCGTGCTGGGCGGCGCAGATGAACGCTGCGTGCTGCGGCCTTGAGGGAGCGCCAAATGCACGTCACCCGCATCGACGCCGCGCCCGAATACCAGGCGCCCAACCACTTCGACATGCGCTGCCTGCGCCTGCAGGGCCGCGAGGCCGGGCCGGCCGAGCAGCTGTGGCTGGGCATGTCCATCATCCAGCCCGGCGGCCGTACCGGGCTGGACCCGTCGCCGATGGAGAAGCACTACGTCGTGCTCGAAGGCGAGCTCACGCTGGTGGGCGAACTGAACGGCCAGCGCAGCGAGGCCGTGCTGCGCGTGCACGACTCGGTGCGCTTCGCCCCCGGCGAGAAGCGCCAGCTGCTCAACCACACCGACCGCGTGGCGCGCGTGCTGCTCGCCATGCCTTTCGATCCCCCTGCCCCGCAGAACACCTGACACCCGGAGACCCGTCACCCATGAAGCACCCGATCCAACGCCGCACCCTCATCGCCACCGGCCTGCTCGGCCTGAGCGGCCTGCCGATGATGCCGCTCGTGGCCCGCGCCCAGACCGACTGGCCCAAGGCCGGCCCCATCAAGCTGGTGGTGCCCTTCACCGCCGGCAGCGGCACCGACATCGTGGCGCGCACGCTCGGCGAAAAACTGGGCCCGCTGCTGGGTGCGCAGGTGGTCATCGAGAACAAGCCCGGCGCCGGCGGCACGCTGGGCGCCGCGCAGGTGGCCAAGGCGCCGGCCGACGGCTACATGCTGCTCATCCACAGCTCGGGCCACCTCGTGAACCCCGCGCTCTACACCAAGCTCAGCTACGACACCTTGCGTGACTTCGACGGCGTCACGCCGCTGGCCAGCCTGCCCAACGTGCTGGTGGTGTCACCGGCCAAGGGCTGGAAGGACGTGGCCGACCTGGTGGCCGCCGTGAAGGCCAAGCCCGACACCTTCAGCTACGGCTCGGCCGGCAACGGCAGCGCCACGCACATGAACGCCGAGCAGTTCCGCGTTGCCGCCGGCATCAAGGCGCAGCACATCCCTTTCCGTGGCACGCCCGAGGCCATCACGGAAACCATTGCCGGCCGCATCGACTGGTTCTTCGCGCCGCTCATCAGCGCGCTGCCGCTCATCAAGGACGGCAAGCTGCAGGCCCTGGCCGTGGGCACCACGGCACGCTCGCCGGTGCTGCCGAACGTGCCGTCGATCACCGAGACCGCCGGCCTGAAGGACGCCGCCTACACCTTCTGGGTCGGCCTGTTCGCCACCGCCAAGACGCCCAAGGCCATCGTCGAGAAGATCCACGCCGAGACGCTGAAGGTGCTGGCCCTGCCCGAGGTGAAGGAGCGGCTGGAAAAGCTCGGCGCCACGCCCATGCCCATGGCGCAGGCGGGCTTCGAGAAGTTCCTGTCCGACGAGACGCAGGCAGCGGCCGCGCTGGTGAAGGCGGCCGGCATCAAGATCGAGTGAGCCGCGCGGTGGGACACTGCGCATCCCCAACCCGAGGAGCCCGCCCGTGATCCTGGAAATCGCCGACATCCGCATCGCCCCCGGCCAGAACGCCGCCTTCGAAGAGGCCATCCAGCGCGGCCTGGCCAGCGTGATCAGCCGCGCTCAGGGCTACAAGGGCGCCAAAGTCAACCGCGGCATCGAAAGCCCCGAGCGCTACATCCTGCAGATCTTCTGGGCCACGCTGGAAGATCACACCGTGGCCTTCCGCCAGGGCCCGCTGTTCCCTGAATGGCGCGCCATCGTCGGCCCCTTCTTTGCCGCACCGCCGGTGGTGGAGCACTTCGAGCTGGTGAGCAAGCCGTGATGCGCGAGGCCGCGCTGCAGGCGGCGCACGCGCACTTCGACAGCGGCGCCTTCCTGCGCGACCTGGCGCGGCGCGTCGCCATCCGCACCGAAAGCCAGGACCCGGCTTCGGGCCCGGCGCTGCGCGCCTATCTGGCCGACGAAATCGGGCCCGCGCTGGCCGCCCTGGGCTTTGCCTTCGAACTGCATGCCAACCCCGAGCCGGCCTGCGGCCCGTTCCTGATCGCCACGCGGCACGAAGGCGACGCGCTGCCCACGGTGCTGATCTACGGCCATGGCGACGTCATCCGCGGCCAGGACAAGAGCTGGCAGCGTGGCGCCGGCCCGTGGACGCTGATGCAGGACGGCGAACGCATCTATGGCCGTGGCACGGCCGACAACAAGGGCCAGCACAGCATCAACATCGCGGCGCTGGCGCAGGTGCTGGCGCTGCGTGGATCGCTGGGCTTCAACGTCAAGTGGCTGGTGGAAACGGGCGAGGAAACCGGCTCGCCCGGCCTGGCCGCCTTCTGCACCGCACAGCGCGGCGCGCTGGCCGCCGACGTGCTGATCGCCAGCGACGGCCCGCGCCTGGCGCGCGACCGCGCCACCGTCTTCCTGGGTTCGCGCGGCGTCGCCAACTTCGAGCTCGCGCTGAAGCTGCGTGACGGCGCGCACCACTCGGGCAACTGGGGCGGGCTGCTGCGCAACCCGGGCACGGTGCTGGCGAATGCCATTGCGTCGATGGTCGACGGCCGCGGCCGCATCCTCGTCGACGCGCTGCGCCCGCCGCCCATCCCGGCCAACGTGCGGGCCGCGCTGCAAGGCCTGCGCTTCGGCGGCGACGCCGGTGACCCCGCGGTCGACACCGACTGGGGCGAGCCCGGCCTGACGCCGGCCGAGCGCGTGATTGCCTGGAACACGCTGGAAGTGCTGGCCATGATCACCGGCAACCCCGAGCACCCGATCAACGCCATACCGGCGCAGGCGCGCGCGGCGATGCACATGCGCTTTGTCGTCGGCACTGACATGAGCCGCCTGCGCGAGCAGGTGCTGGCGCACCTGGCAGCGCGTGGCTATGGCGACATCGAGGTCAGCGCGCCGGTGGTGATGCAGGCCACGCGCCTGGACCCCGACAACGCCTGGGTGCGCTTCACGCTCGCCTCCATCGAACGCAGCACCGGAACACCGCCCGTGCTGCTGCCCAACCTGGGCGGCAGCCTGCCCAACGACGTGTTCGCCGACATCCTGGGCCTGCCCACGGTGTGGGTGCCGCACAGCTACGCCGCCTGCTGCCAGCACGCGCCTGACGAACACCTGCTGGCGCCGGTGGCGCGCGAGGCCCTGGGGCTGATGACGGGGCTGTTCTGGGACCTGGGCGAACAGGCGGCCACGCTGCCGCGGCGCGCGCCGAGCTAGCGGGCCTGCTTGGCGTTCTTGCGTTCGGCCAGCGCCGCCTTCGCGGCGGTCTTGCAGTCTTCGCTCAGCTTGTCGCGGTTCTCCTTCAGGCAGGCCACGATGCGTCCTTCGCCAGGCTTCACACCGGCGCAGAAGCTGTCGATGTCGGCCTTGCAGGCCTTGGCCGCGCGACCTGTGACGCCGGGCTCGGCGGCATGGGCGCCGTGAACGGCCATCAGGCTCAGGGTCAGGGCGGCGGCGAAGTAGGGCCAGGGGCTGCGCATGTCAGAAGCTCCACGGGTTGTCTGCACACCGCAAGCATGGCGCACCCGCGTTGCTGCGATGTTGCTCACGCCGCCGGCAGGATCATCGTCACCACCGTGCCGGCACCCGGCGTGCTGGCCACCGCCACGCTGCCACGGTGCAGTTCGACGATGCGTTTGACGATGGCCAGGCCCAGGCCCTTGCCTTCTTCGCTGCTGGCCGGCGCCACGTCGCTGCGTGCCTGGTAGAGGCGGTCGAAGAGATGGGGCAGGTCATCGGCCGGGATGCCCGGGCCTTCATCGGTCACGCTCACGCGCACACTCTCGGCACCGCGTTCGGCGGCCAGCGTGATGCCGCGGCCCGCGGGCGTGAACTTCAGCGCGTTGTCCAGCAGGTTGGCCACCGCCCGTTCGAAAAGCTCCACGTCGACCTCGGCCACCGGCGGTGCATCGCCGCGCTGTTCAAAGGCCAGCGCCACGCCCTGGCGCTGTGCGCGTGCCTGAAAGCGCAGCGCGATGTCGTCCAGCACCTCGGCCAGGTCCAGGCGCATGGGGTGGAGCTGGAATTCGGGCTCGTCCAGCAGCGCCAGGTCACCGAGTGAACGCACCATGCCGGCGGCGTTGCGCGTGTTGCGCAGCGCCACTTCCACCAGGTGGCGGTCGGCGCCGCGTGCGGTGTCGCCGGCCCAGCGGCCTTCCAGCGTCTCCAGGCAGGCCACGGTGGCGGTGAGCGGGCTGCGCAGGTCGTGCGACAGGTTGCTCACGCTTTCGCGGCGGAAGCGGTCGAGCTTGCTCAGTTCGTCCCACTGCATGCGCAAGGTGGCCAGCAGGGCGTGGAAGCCGCCACGCAGGCGGCTGAACTCGTCGGGCGCGCTGCCCGGCAAAGGTGCGGGCACGCCGGCCGTCATGCTGAAGCCTTCGCGCGCGGCCATCGCCACCTCGTCGCTGAGCACGCGCAGCGGGCGTGTCACGGTGATGATGACCCAGGCGCCCAGCGCGGTGGTGAACAGGCACACCGCCAGCACCGGCACCAGCGCCGGGCTGGCCACGCTGCCGAGCAGCAGCTCGGCACGCTGCGGCGGCAGGCCGGGCTTGCGGCAGACGAGGTAGAGGTAGCCGTCGGCCGCGTTGTTCTGACGGATCGTCGAGCGCTGCAGCACGCGCGCCGCCACCACCGCGCCGCTGTCCATGTACTCGGGGTCGTCGCCCATCACGTAGGCGGCGCTGCGTTCGCTGCTGCCGGCCGCCGCCGCCGCCAGCTTCACCGGCGGCAGCGCCACCTTGAAGCCCGGCGGCAACTGCATGCGGCCAGTGCTGGCCAGCACCGTGCCATCTGCGTCCAGCAGGTAGAGCTGGCTGCCGGGTTCGTAGAGCAGCAGGCTGCGCAGGAAGACATCGAAGGACTCGGGGTTGCGCTGCTGCTGCTCCAGCAGGTCGCCGTGCTGCATCAGCACACGGCCCAGGAAGGCGTCGCCACGCTGCCAGATGCTCTGGTGCTCGAAGCGCTGGAAGGCCAGCGCGACGGCGACGATGACGCCGATGGCCGTGGCCAGGCCCGTCAGCAGGATGGTCAGGGCCAGCCTGAGTCTGACGGTCACGGCGGTGCGTCGCGCATCTTGTAGCCGGCACCACGGACCGTCAGGATGAAACGCGGCTGCATCGGGTCTTGTTCCACCTTGGCACGCAGGCGGTTGATGTGCGTCGTCACCGTGTGTTCGTAGCCGTCGTGGCTGTAGCCCCAGACGGCGTCCAGCAACTGGGCGCGCGAGAACACATGGCCCGGGTGGGCGGCGAAGTGCAGCAGCAGGTCGAACTCGAGCGCCGTGAACTCGAGCGCGCGGCCACCGTCCTTGCCCAGGATGCGCACCTCGCGCCGCCCCGGCACGATCTCCAGCTCGCCATTGCGCACCACGGCGGCCGGCGCAGCGCTGCTGCTCTGCGCCGCACGCAGCAGCTTGGCGCGGCGCAGCAGCGCCTTCACGCGAGCCAGCAGCTCGGCCATGCTGAAGGGCTTGGTCAGGTAGTCGTCGGCGCCGAGTTCGAGGCCGAGCACGCGGTCGAGCTCGGTGCTCTTGGCGGTGAGCATCAGGATGGGCGTGGCACGGCCGCGCGCGCGCAGCGCCTTGATGACCTCCAGGCCGTCGAGCCTGGGCATCATGAGGTCGAGCACCAGCAGGTCGCTCGCACGTTCGGCCTGGCTGTCCAGCGCCGCCTGGCCGTCGGCCACGGCCGTGACGGCATAACCCGCCTGCTGCAGGTTCAGCACGATCAGGTCGCGGATGTCGGCCTGGTCTTCGGCGACGAGGATGTGGCTGGTGGCCATGGGCGAAGGGTCGACCGGGCATCCCGGGTTCTTACACCGATGTGATCTCGCTGTGATCTTCGGTGATCAGGGCGCGAGGCACGGTTGGCACAGTGTAGCCACCGACCGCACACCACCCCGCCCAGGACTCGCACCATGCACACCGCCACTGCACCAGCCGCCTCAACCCTGCCGCTCACCGTCACCTGGGCCGAGATGGCCAGCCATCGCAGCGCGCTGGTGGCCTATGCCCGCCGCCGCCTGATGGACCCGGCGCTGGCCGAGGACCTGGTGCACGATGTCTTCGAGGCCGTGGCCAGCGGCCGCGCCAGCTTCGGTGGCCGCTCGGCCTTGCGCAGCTGGCTGGTGGCCATCCTCAAGCACAAGATCGTCGATCTGGTGCGCCAGCGCAGCGGCCATGACAGCCTGGACGCGCTGGACGCGGACGGCGAGGGCTGGGACCTGGAATGCCCGCAGCCACGCCCCGACCAGCTGGCCGAGCAGCGCCAGCGCCTGGCGCAGACGCTGGCGCGCATCCAGGCGCTGCCGGAGACGCTGCGCAGCGTGGTCGAGCTACGCCTGTTGCGCGAAGAGAGCACCGAAGCGGTGTGCCGAGCCCTGGACATCAGCGAGCAGAACCTCTTCGTGCGACTGCACCGCGCACGCCGTGTACTCGCTTCGTGAAGCCGCCTAGGCCGCCGGCCCCAGCCCGATGGGCGCCGGGGCGTGCATCAGGATGTGCCTGAACAGCGGCTGGTAGTCGGGCTGCACCGGGTGGCCGGTCAGCGGGTCGGCGTGGCTGGCGAAGGCGGCGTCGAGCGGCGCCCAGTCAGCGGCCGTGAAATGGCTGCGCGCGGCGGGCAGGATCTCGGCCTCTTCGGTGGCCATGTGCTTCAGATAGAAGCGCACATAGGCTTCAGCGGCCCGTTCGAAGGCGCCGCGCCGCGGCTCGCCCATGAACTCGAAGGCCAGCAGCGCATGCTCCAGCTCGCGCACGGCGTGGCCGCCGTCGGCATGGTCCTGCTCCAGCGCGGCGACCACCGGCGCCAGTTCGGGGCAGCGCGCCAGCACCGCAGGGAAGAGCAAGAGGCTTTCGTTGCGGTGGTGCAGGCGCTCGGGAAACTCGTCGATGTAGAAGAGCATCGCGCGCAGCACCTCGAAGTCGGGCAGGCCTGCGCTGCGGCGCGACTGCGCCAGCAGCATGGACAGCGAGCGCAGCATCGCGGCCAGCGCCTGATGCTCTTCCTGGATGATGTCCAGCGTGGTGTGTCTCATGGCGGCCAGCATGGCAGCGCCACGGCGCCGGCCCTTGACAGGCATCAAACGGATATCAGGCCGGTGTGCTGACCGCCGGCACGCCGCCACCCCGCAGCACACGCTGATGCTCGCTGCGCGTGGGCGCGAAGCCGGCTTCCAGCGCCGCCAGCAGCGCCGACGCGCGCGCGCTGTTGTCTTCCTGCAGGTTGCAGACGTAGACGTCCAGCGTCACCGCGCCCAGTTCGGGCAGGTGTGCACGGCCAGGTGCGACTCGGCCAGCAGCACCATGCCGGTGATGCCGCCCGCACCGTGTTCGGCCGGCGGCGGGAAGGCATGGAAGAGCTCGCCCACGGCCGTCAGCCCGGCCATCGCCACCGCCTGCAGGCAGTGCACGCGCAGCGCGCCAGCGTCGCTCATCAAGGGCTGAAGCGCGGCGCAGCCGCGCAGGTCGGCGGTGAGGTGCAGGCCCAGCATAGGGGGAGATCATACGAAGGCGGCTCTTGGCGGCCTCCTAGAATCCGCCGCTCCATCAGCCCCGCCCCGGACAGCATCCACCATGCAGCAGTACACCGCCGCCCGCGATCCTTCCCTCATGGCCAATGCCATACGCGCCCTGGCGATGGACGCCGTCCAGCAGGCCAATTCCGGCCATCCGGGGGCGCCGATGGGCATGGCCGAGATGGCGGTGGCGCTGTGGGGCGGCGCGCTCAGGCACAACCCGGCCGATCCTTCGTGGGCCGATCGCGACCGTTTCGTGCTGAGCAACGGCCACGCGTCGATGTTCCTGTATGCGCTGCTGCACCTCACCGGCTACGAGCTGCCGATGAGCGAGCTGCGCAACTTCCGGCAACTCCACAGCAAGACGCCCGGCCACCCCGAGGTGGACGTGACGCCCGGCGTGGAAACCACCACCGGCCCGCTGGGCCAGGGCCTGACCAACGCGGTGGGCATGGCGCTGGCCGAGAAGCTGCTGGCGCATGAATTCAACCGCCCGGGCCACAGCGTCGTCGACCACCACACCTGGGTCTTCCTGGGTGACGGCTGCATGATGGAAGGCATCAGCCACGAAGCCTGCGCGCTGGCTGGCGCGTGGAAGTTGAACAAGCTGGTGGCGCTGTACGACGACAACGGCATCAGCATCGACGGCAAGGTCACGCCCTGGTACATCGACGACGTGAGCAAGCGCTTTGCCGGCTACGGCTGGAACGTGCTCGGCCCGGTGGACGGCCACGACGCTGCGGCCGTGGGCACGGCCATCG
>JANNFE010000187.1:0-24909 GCA_031379415.1 Betaproteobacteria bacterium
ACGCGCAGCGCCTCTATCGACAGCACCGGCGTGCGCCGGGCCGACAACCTGCTCAAGCCCGACTTGGTGGCCCCGGGCAACAAGATCGTCGGCGCAGGGGCCACGGCCAGCAACGCGCTGACCTGGAACTACCTGGGCAGCGTCTTCAAGAGCGTGCTGGTCGACCCGCTGGCCATCAAGGAGACGCTGGCCGAAACGCAGATGCTGCTCAGCGGCACCTCGATCGCCGCACCCGCCGTGGCCGGCACCGTGGCGCTGATGCTGCAGGCCAACCCGGGCCTGACGCCGCCGCTGATCAAGGCCATCCTGCAGTACTCGGCGCAACCGCTGCCCAACGCCAACCTGCTGCAGCAGGGCGCCGGCATGCTCAACGTCGACGGCGCGGTGGCGCTGGCCAAGGTGCTGCGCACCGACCTGGCCACGGCCATCAATGCCGGCACCATCACCGCTGGCGGCACGATGCTGGCTTCCGGCAAGACCATGCCGGCTGCGTCGTCCACCATCAACGGCACCACCTTCAACTGGTCGCGCATGGTGTTCGCCGGCGGCAACAGCGTGGTCAGCGGCAGCGCGCTGTTCACGAAGTACCAGCCGATCTGGGACCCGCGCATCACCTGGGCCGGCAGCGTCGTGCGCAAGCGCACCGCCCAGTACTGGTCGGGCAGCGGCATTGAATCCAATACCTTCGTCAAGTCGTTCACCGACGTCGCGGCGCCCAACCAGACGCTGGTGACCTCGGGTGTCGTGAGCGCCAACGCCCTGGCAGGCGTGAGCTCGCGCGTCGGCAAGACCGGCGTCTTCCGGCCCACCGCCACGCTGTCGAGCTGGCTGGTCAGCGGCAGTGGCGTGGTCCTGGGCAGCGGCCTGATCCTCAGCGAGGGCTTGATCCTCAGCGAGGGCCTGATCCTGAGCGAGGGCCTGATCCTCAGCGAAGGCTTGATCCTCAGTGAAGGTCTCATCCTCAGCGAGGGCTTGATCCTCAGTGAAGGGATGATCCTCAGCGAAGGCTTCGTGCTCGGCGAGCCCTGAACCCGCGCCGTGGCCTGACGGAGTGCGCATCAATCTGCCGCGCGGCGGTGTTCCGGTCACGGTGTCCTCAAGTGCACCGTACACAAGCCGAAATGCCGATCATGAGCCGCCCGCACGCCGCCGATCCATGACCACCGAACCCGGCGGCACTGACCTGCCCTCAGCGCTGCCGCGCTGGTGGGAGCGCCTGCATGCGGCGCTGATGCCCGACTACAACCGCAAGGCCACCGTCTACTGGTGGAGCGTGGTGTTGCTGGGCATGTTGGTCCTGGTGGTCTCGGCGGTGCAGCTGGCGCAGCAGCCGCCGCTGGCCTGGTTGCAGGTGGGCGTGGGCATGGCCATCGCCATGCTGGCCGGCTTCTTCCCGGTGCGCGTGCCGCGCTCCACCAACTCCTTCGCAGCCGGCGAGATCTTCATCTTCCTGCTGCTGTTGATGCACGGCCCCAGCGCCGCGGCGCTGGCGGCGGCCGGCGAAGGCGCGGTGGGCGCGCTGCGCACCTCCCGGCGCTGGACCAGCCGCGTGGCCACGCCGGCCATGGCGGCCGTGGCCATGTACTCGGCCGGCTCGCTGGTCGACTCGCTGCTCGACCGCGTGTCGTCCAATGCCGGCGTGCTGATCGTCGCCAGCATGGTCTTCGCGCTGGCCTACTTCGTCGTCAACACGCTGCTCATCTCGGCCGTGCCGCGCCTGAAGCGCAACGAACGGCTGCAGTGGTCAGACCTCATCGGCATGTTCGGCTGGATCGGCATTGCCTACGCCGGCAGCGCGGCGGTGGCGGCGCTGCTCTATCTCACCTACCTCACGTCCGGCATCGGCGTGCTGATGGCGATGGTGCCGCTGCTGGCCATGCTGCTGGCCACGCTGCACTACTTCTTCCGCCAGCAGGAAGCCGCCGAGGCCGTGCGCCAGGCCGGCGCCGAGGCGGCCGAGCGCGAGCGCGAACTCGCCGCCCGCCACGTGCACGAGCTGGAGATGAGCGAGCGCCGCTTCCACAGCGCCTTCACGCACGCCAGCATCGGCATGGCGCTGCTCAGCTTCGAGGGCCGCATCCTGCAGGCCAACCCGGCGCTGCGCGCGCTGCTCGGCCGCCCGGGCGAAGAACTGGTGCAGCAGCGCTTCCAGGACGTGGTGCTGGCCGACGACCGGCGGCGCCTGGACGAACAACTGGGCCTCGTCGCCGGCCACGAGTTCGAGGGCTTCGCGCTCGAGCTGCGCTGCGTGCACAGCGGTGGCGAAGCGGTGTGGGTGACGGCGCACTGCAGCTTTTTCTCGGAGCCGGGTGCCAGTTCGCCCTGCCTGATCCTGCAGGTGCAGGATGTCACTGCGCGGCGCAAGGCCGAAGAGGGCCTGCACCACATCGCCTTCCACGACGCGCTCACTGGCCTGCCCAACCGTCGCCGCTTCCACGAACATCTGGTGCAGGCCGTCGACGGTGCCATCCGCCATCCCGGCGACCCGACGCATGCCTACGCGGTGATGTTCCTGGACTTCGACCGCTTCAAGCTCATCAACGACAGCCTGGGCCACAGCGCCGGCGACCAGTTCCTGGTGCAGGTGTCGCGCCGCATCCAGACCAGCCTGCGGCCGGGCGACATCGTGGCCCGCCTGGGTGGCGACGAGTTCGCCGTGCTGGTGCGCCAACTGGAGCACGAACGCGGCGCCGTGGCGCTGGCCGAGCGCCTGATGGAGGGCATGCGCCAGCCCTTCTTCGTGGCCGACACCGAGCTGATGACAAGCGCCAGCATCGGCATCACCTTCAGCGCCCTGGGCTACACCAGCCCCGAGGACGTGCTGCGCGACGCCGACACCGCCATGTACAAGGCCAAGGGCGCCGGCAAGGCGCGCTATGCGCTCTTCGATGCCAGCCTGCACACCGAGGTGGCCGACCGTCTGCGCCTGGAAGGCGACCTGCGCCGCGCCATCGACGACGGCCGCCTGGCCGTGGCCTACCAGCCGGTCTACGACATCGCCGGTGGGCGCCCGCAACCCAGCATCAGCGGCTTCGAAGCGCTGGTGCGCTGGCAGCACCCCACCGACGGCACCATCCCGCCCACCGCCTTCCTGCCCATCGCCGAGGAAGCCGGCCTCATGCTGCGGCTGACCGACTTTATGCTGCACTGTGCCTGCCGCCAGCTGCGGCTGTGGCAGGAGAGCGCACCCGATCTGGCCGAGCTGACGATCAACGTGAACGTCAGCGGCCACGACATCGGCCACCCAGCCTTCGTGGCGCGGGTCACCAGGGCGCTGGTGGAAGCCGGGCTGCAGCCGCGCCACCTGTGCATCGAGCTGACCGAGAACATCCTCATGTCACGCCTGGAAGGTGCGCTGCCAGTGCTGGGCGAGCTGCGCCGGCTGGGCGTGCTGCTGGCCATCGACGACTTCGGCACCGGCTATTCCAGCCTGTCGCACCTGTCGACGCTGCCCATCGACTGCCTGAAGATCGACCGCAGCTTCGTCAGCCGCCTGGAGACCAGCGCCAACGAGGCGGCGGTGGTGCGTTCCATCATCCTTTTGGGTAGCTCGCTGGGCAAGTTGGTGGTGGCCGAGGGCATCGAGACGCCCGGCCAGCTGGCACAACTGCGCGAAATGGGCTGCCGCCTGGGCCAGGGCTACCTGATGGCGCGCCCGCTGCCGGCGCAGGACGTATCCTCGCTGCTGAGTCAGCAAGTGCCCGAGATGACAGCCAGTACGGAGGCATCACTTTCGACGGGGCCGCAGACGGTTTTCCACTGACCGACGTCGGTGTCGCAGGCCCGGCCGCCATGCAGGCCGGGTGTCGGCCGACGAGGGGGGGACATTGAAGCAGCCCATGCCGATGCAGGCCGCGCAGCAGGGCCCGTGGTGGCAGCAGCTGCACCACGCGCTGATGCCCGACTACAACCGCCGCGCCACCGCCTACTGGTGGCTGGCTGTCGTGACGGGTGCGGCGGTGCTGTTGTGGAGTGGGGCCTGGCTGCTGCAGCAGCCCTGGCCGGTGTGGCTGCAGCTGGCCGCCGGCCTGGCGCTGGCGGTGGGCTCGGGGCTCTTCCCGGTGCGTGTGCCGGGCACCAAACATTCCTTTGCCGCCGGCGAGATCTTCATCTTTCTGGTGCTGCTGGTGCTGGGCCCGCAGGCCGCGGCGCTGGTGGCGGCGGGCGAGGTCGCCATCGGCGCCTTCCGCACCAGCAAGCGCTGGACGAGCCGCCTCGTCAGCCCGGCCGTCGGCGCCATTTCCATTGCCGCCACGGGCCTGGTGCTGCAGGCGGCGCTGGCCGCGCGCGGCGTGAGGGGTGCCGCGCCGCTGCTGGCCGCGACGCTGGTGTTCTCGGCGCTCTATTTCTTCGTCAATGCCCTGCTGCTGTCGGGCGTGCAGCGGCTCAAGCGCAAAGAGCCCTTCTTCCAGGTGATCGACCTGTTCAGCGACTTCCGCTGGGTGGGCATGGCCTACGCCGGCAGTGCGTCGGTGGCCACGCTGCTCTTCGTCACCTGGCAGAGCCAGGGCCCCGGTGTGCTGATGGTGATGGTGCCGCTGCTGGCCATGTTGCTGGTGACGCTGCACTTCTACTTCCGCCAGCAGGAAGCCGGCGAGCAGCTGCGCGAGGCCAGCGCCGACGCCGCCGCGCGCGAGGCTGCCATGGCCAGACGCGAGGCCGATGCCGCCGAGCGCCACCTGCGCGAGCTGCAGGCCAGCGAGCGGCGCTTCCACAGCGCCTTCACGCACGCCAGCATCGGCATGGCGCTGCTGGCCTTTGACGGGCGCATCCTGCAGGCCAATCCGGCGCTGATCACGCTGCTCGGCCGGCCCGAAGACCAGTTGCTGCAGCTGCGCTTCCAGGCCCTGGTGCTGGGCGAAGACCGCGAAGCCCTGGACGCGCAGCTGAGCCAGCTCGACCGCCGTGACTTCGAGGGCTTCGCCCGCGAACTGCGCTGCCGCCACCTCGACGGCAGCACGGTCTGGCTGGCGCTGCACTGCAGTTTTTTCAACCAGCCGGATGCCGATCAGCCTTGCCTGATCCTGCAGGCCCAGGACGTGACGGCGCGCCGCAATGCCGAAGCCGGCCTGCAGCACCTGGCCTTCCACGACCCGCTGACCGGCCTGCCCAACCGGCGCCGCTTCATGGAATGCCTGGACGGCGCGCTGCAGCGCTACAAGGCCGACCCGCGGCGGCCGTGGGCGGTGATGTTCATCGACTTCGACCGCTTCAAGCTCGTCAACGACAGCCTGGGCCACAACGCCGGCGACCAGCTGCTGCTGCAGCTGGCGCGGCGCGTGCAGGAGAAGCTGCGCCCGAGCGACATCGTGGCGCGTCTGGGCGGCGACGAGTTCGCCATCCTGGCCAGCGACATCGAACACGAGCGCGACGCCGTGCTGCTGACCGAGCGGCTGATGGAGGCACTGCGCCGCCCCTTCCTGCTCGGGGATGAGAAGAATGGCGTGGAGCTGATCGCCAGCGCCAGCATCGGCATCACCTTCAGCGCCATCGGCTACGAAACGGCCGAGGAAGTGCTGCGCGACGCCGACACCGCCATGTACAAGGCCAAGAGTTCGGGCAAGGCACGCTACGCGCTCTTCGACACCAGCCTGCACGCCGCGGTGTCAGACCGCCTGCGCCTGGAAGGCGAGTTGCGCAGCGCCATCGCCAAGGGCGAGCTGAGCGTGGTCTACCAGCCGGTGTTCCACCTGGGCCTGGGCGACGCACCGGTGATGGGTCGCCTGGCCGGCTTCGAGGCCCTGGTGCGCTGGCAGCACCCGCAGGACGGCACGCTGGTGCCGGCCGACTTCCTGCCCATCGCCGAAGAGAGCGGGCTGATGCTGCAACTGTCCGACTTCGTCATGCACTGCGCCTGCCGCCAGCTGCGGCAGTGGCAGCTGTCGGACCCGGCGCTCGCCGAGCTGACGATGAGCATCAACCTGTCGTCGCACGACCTCGCGCACCCGGCGCTGGTGGCGCGCGTGAGCCGCGCCATCGTGGAGGCGGGGCTGCGCCCCGAGCACCTGACGCTGGAGCTCACCGAGAACATCCTGATGTCCCACATCGACAACGCCGTGGCGACGCTGAACGAACTGCGCAGCCTGGGCGCGCACCTGGCGGTGGACGACTTCGGCACCGGCTATTCGAGCCTGAGCCACCTGTCCAAGCTGCCCATCGACAGCCTGAAGATCGACCGCAGCTTCGTGCGCGACCTGCACCACGGCAGCGCCGACGCAGCGGTGGTCAGCGCCATCATCCAGCTCGGCGGCACGCTGCACAAGGTGGTGGTGGCTGAAGGCATCGAGACGCAGGCGCAGATGGACCAGCTGCGTGAACTGGGCTGCGGTTTCGGCCAGGGCTTCCACATGGCGCATCCGCTGTCGGAGCTGGCGGCAGGGGAGTGGCTGCGCGAGCGCCGCGGCCACGTTCACTGAAGCAGCGCGCTCAGACGTGGATGCGCGTGCTGCTCTTCACCTCTTCCATCACCGCGTAGGTGCGCGTCTCGCGCACACCCGGCAAAGTCCAGATCACGCTGCCGATGAACTGCCGGTAGGCCGCCATGTCGGCCACGCGCGTCTTCAGCAGGTAGTCGAAGCCGCCGGCCACCAGGTGCGCTTCCAGGATCTCGGGGCGCACCTGCACGGCGGCCTTGAAGGTGTCCATCACGTCGTGCACGGTGCGGTCGAGCAGGATCTCCACGAAGACCAGCAGCCCGGCGTCGAGCTTGGCCGGGTTCAGCCGCGCCTCGTAGCCCAGGATGTAGCCGTCGCGCTGCAGCCGTTTCACGCGTTCCAGCACCGCGGTGGGCGACAGGTGCACGCTTTCCGCCAGCTTCAGGTTGCTGATGCGGCCGTCGGCCTGCAGCACGCGCAGGATGCGGCGGTCGATGGTGTCGATGTCGCGGCCGCTGCGCGCGGCGCCGGGCTCGTCGGGGCTGTCCATGGGCGCGGATTCTGGGGCCGCCGCGCCCGGCCGCGGCGGCTCAGCCCCGGCTGCGGCGCCGCAGCCAGGCCAGCAGGCCCAGGCCGCCGGCCAGCATGAGCCCGCTCGAGACCTCGGGCACCGGGGCGGCGTAGACCCACAGCTGCGGCACCGCAGAGCTGCCGCCGCCGTTTTCGTTGACGATGTAGATGTTGCCGGCGAAGTCGATGGTCACGCCTTCGTGGCCTTGCGCCACCGTGCCGACCAGCAGTTCGCCCAGCAGGTTGCCGCTGCGGTCTGACTCGTAGAGCCTGCCCGTGCTCAGGCTCAGCACCAGCAGGTTGGCGGCGTCGGCGCCGCTCAGCGCGGCGGGCAGCGTCGACAGCGTGGCGATGTCCGACAGCGTCACTGCGTTGAAGCCGGCGGTGCTGAACAGGCCGGTCGGCTCGGCGCCGCCGTTGCCGTTGCTGCTGGTCAGTGCGGCGAAGTCCAGCGCGGTCTGGAACACCTGCTGCGGCGACTGCTGCTTGACGACGATGTAGCCGCCGGTCAGCGGGTCGTAGGCAATGCCTTCGTTGCCGTTGTTGCCGGCGCCTGGCGGGCCGAGCGTGATCTTCGGCGTGATCGCCAGCGTGGCCGTGCCGCCGGCCACGTAGGTGATCTGCGCCGCTTGGCGGATGCGCTCCAGCGACAGCACGAACTGGCCGTTGCCGGCGTAGGTGATGCCTTCGGGGTCACCCACGTTCTGGTCGATGAAGCCGCTCAGCGCCATCGAGCCGATGAGCTGGCCGGTCTTGCTGACCTCGACGATGGCGGTGCCACCGTCGCCCACCACGAACAGCGTGTCGGTGTCCCAGTTGTAGGTCACCGCCGACGCCTCGTTGGCCAGCAGGTTGGCGCCGGTGGTGGCCGAAGGCAGGTTGTAGACGCCGACGCGGGTGTAGCTGGCCAGGTTGATCTGCGCACTGGCGGCGGCGCTGGCCAGCGCCAGCAAGGTGGCGGCGGCGGGGCGGACGATGGACATGGGGAACTCCTCGATGCGTGTTTTGACCGTGGCCGCGAGCCTCGCAGCGCGGCATGACCGCGTCATGACGACCCGGCTGCCGCCGAACATTCGTCGGCCGGCGACGTGGGTTTCCGCATCGAATTCGGCCGCCGTGGCCCTAAGCTGCGCGGCTTGCCAGCATCACAGGACACCGCATGAGCACCGCCCGCCTGCCCTTCCCCTACCGCCCCGAAACCGAGGTGGTGGCCGCCTCGCTCGCCGCCCTGGCCGGCAAGCTCGACTGGCCGGCCGTGCTGGCCGCCGCGCGCCCGTGGGTGCAGGCCGTGCGTGACAAGCCGGCGCCTTTCTGGGCCATGGAATCGCTGCTGCGCGAGTACCCCATCAGCAGCGCCGAGGGCCTGGCGCTGATGCGGCTGGCCGAAGCGCTGCTGCGCGTGCCCGACGCCGAAACGGCCATCGCGCTGACGGCCGATCAGCTCGGCCGCGCCGACTTCGAAGGCGCCGCGGAAGGCAGCCCGCACAAGATGCTGGCGCAACTCTCGGCCAGTGCGATCTCGCTGAGCAAGCGCTTCCTGCCCGAGAGTGAAAACCCGCCCGGCCTGCTGCAGCGTCTGGGCTCGCGCACGGTGGTGGCGGCCACGGTGCGCGCCATCCAGCTGCTGGGCCGGCAGTTCGTGCTGGGCCGCACCATCCAGGAAGCGATGAGCGAGGCCGACGCGCAGCGCAAGGAGATGCGGCAACTGCGCTTCAGCTACGACATGCTGGGCGAAGGCGCGCGCACCGAGCGCGATGCCGAGCGCTACCTCGCCAGCTACCGCAACGCCATCGCCGCCATTGCCAGCGGCAAGGTGGCGGGCTCGCCGATGGCCGCCGATGGCATATCCATCAAGTTGAGTGCACTGTTTTCGCGTTATGAGGACGCGCAACGCGAGCGCGTGTTCGCCGAGCTGCTGCCGCGCGTGAAGTCCTTGGTGGAGCAGGCCGCCACGGCCAACATCAACCTCACCATCGACGCCGAAGAGAGCGACCGCCTGGAAATCAGCCTCGACCTGCTGGACACGCTGGCCGCCCACATCGCGGTGCGCTTCCCGGCCTGGCAGGGCTTCGGCCTGGCGCTGCAGAGCTACCAGACGCGCGCGCTGGCGGTGGTGGATGAAGTCGCTGCCATCGCGCGCAAGCACGGCCTGCGCTTCATGGTGCGGCTGGTCAAGGGCGCCTACTGGGACGGCGAGGTCAAGCGCGCGCAAGAAGGCGGCCTGCCGGGTTACCCGGTGTTCACGCACAAGCACCACACCGACATCAGCTACCTGGCCTGCGCGGCGGCGCTGATCGGCCACCATGAGGTGATCTACCCGCAGTTCGCCACCCACAACGCCGGCACCATCGCGGCCATCCTGCAGATGGCGCGCAAGACGGGCGCGGCTTTCGAGATGCAGCGCCTGCACGGCATGGGCGAAGGCGTCTACCGTGAAGTGCTGGCCGACGGCACGGTGCCCTGCCGCGTCTACGCCCCGGTGGGTGAACACCGTGACCTGCTGGCCTACCTGGTGCGCCGCCTGCTGGAGAACGGCGCCAACTCGTCCTTCGTGCACCAGCTGGCCGACGAGCATGTCAGCGCCGAGCAGCTGCTGGCGTCGCCGCTGGCCGCCAGCACGGCGCCGGCCTTGCCGCTGCCGCTGGCCTTGTACGGCGCCGGCCGCGCCAACTCCGTCGGCGTGGACCTGGCCTGCACGGCCATGCGCAAGCCGCTGGACGATGCGCTCGCCGCCACGCACGTCGAGCCCGTGGCCATGGCAGGCGCGGACGAGGTGACCCCTGCGATGACCCGCCTGCACACCGCCTTCGACGCCTGGAACGCCCGCCCTGTCAGCGAACGCGCGGCGTTGTTGCGTCAGGCGGCCGACACGCTGGAAGCCCGACTGCCCGAGTTCTGCGGCCTGCTCGTGAAGGAAGCGCACAAGACCTTGGGCGACTGCGTGGCCGAGGTGCGCGAGGCGGTGGACTTCTGCCGCTACTACGCCGATCAGGCCGAAGCGCGGCTGCAGGACCAGACCCTGCCCGGCCCCACGGGCGAGAGCAACCTGCTGCGTCTGCACGGCCGCGGCGTCTTCGTCTGCATCAGCCCGTGGAACTTCCCGCTCGCCATCTTTGCCGGCCAGGTGGTCGCCGCGCTGGTCGCCGGCAACACCGTGGCTGCCAAACCGGCCGAGCAGACGCCCGTGGTGGCGCGCCGCTTCGTCGCTCTGCTGCATGAAGTGGGCGTGCCGGTGGACGCCGTCGCCTGGCTGCACGGACTGGGCGACACGGTGGGCGCCGCGCTGGTCGCGCACCCGCACACCGCCGGTGTCTGCTTCACCGGCAGCACGCAGGTGGCGCGCATCATCAACCGCACGCTGGCGGCTAAGGACGGCCCCATCGTGCCGCTCATTGCCGAGACCGGCGGCCTCAACGCCATGATCGTCGACAGCACCGCGCTGCCCGAACAGGTCATCGACGCGGTGGTGCAAAGCGCCTTCCGCAGCGCCGGCCAGCGCTGCAGCGCCTTGCGCCTGCTGTGCGTGCACGAAGGCATTGCCGACGGCGTGATCGAGATGCTGCGCGGCGCGCTGGCCGAGCTGAACGTCGGCGACCCGGCGCTGCTGGCCACCGATGTCGGGCCGGTGATCGACGACGAGGCCTACGCCGGCATCAGCGGCCATGTGCAGCGCCTGCGCGCAACGGCGAAGTTGCTCGGTGAAACGCCGGTGAGCGCGAGCTTCCCGCGCCTGGTGCCGCCGGTGGCCTTCGAGCTGGGTCAGATCGCTGACCTGAAGGCCGAGATCTTCGGCCCCGTGCTGCACGTGGTGCGCTGGGGCGGTGACGTGAATCACGTGGTGCGCCAGATCAACGCCCTGGGCTACGGCCTCACTTTGGGCGTGCAGACGCGCATCGACAGCCGCGCCCAGCGCATTGCCGACGCGGCGCGCGTGGGCAACGTCTACGTCAACCGCAACATGATCGGCGCCGTGGTCGGCGTGCAGCCCTTTGGTGGCGAAGGCCTCAGCGGCACCGGCCCCAAGGCCGGCGGGCCGCACTACCTGTATCGCTTCTGCGCCGAGCAGACGGTGACGGTGAACACCGCTGCAGCGGGCGGCAACGCCGAGCTGCTGGCCGGGCTGGCCTAGTTGAGGTACATACCCAGGTAACGGCGGCCACGGCTGACAAGGTCCGGGTCGGGGCAGACCTCGAACCACTCGATGAGCTGCTTGCGCGCACGTTCGCGGTCGGGCTTGCCTTCGGCCTTGTCGCGCAGCACCACGTCCAGCAATTGTTCGAAAGCGGCTGCGAAGTCGCCGGCATGGGCCTGGATGGCGGCCAGGCCGAAGCGGGCTTCGAAGTCCTTCGGGTTGGCGGCGATGCGCGCGGCCAGCGCTGCGGCGTCACCGGCGGGGGCTTCCGAGGCCAGCTTCAGCCGCGCCATCAGGCGGGCATGCTGCTCGCTGCGTTCGGCTTCGGGTGTGGCGTCCAGGATGGCGCGCGCTTCATCCAAAGCGCCTTCCTCGATGAGCATGGCCGCTTCGTCCAGCGGGCCGAACTCGGGTTCGGCCTCGGCCGGGGTGTCAGCCGCGGGCAGGTGCTTGTCGAGGAACTCGCGGATCTGGCCCTCGGGCAAGGCGCCCAGGAACTGGTCCACCGGCCGGCCGCCGATGAAGAGCACCACCAGCGGGATGCTGCGGATGCGCAGCGCGGCGCTGAGGTTGGGCGCTTCGTCGGTGTTGATCTTGGCCAGCAGGAAGCGGCCGCCGTAGGCCGTGGCCAGCTTGTCCAGCACCGGGCCGAGCGAACGGCAAGGCCCGCACCAGGGTGCCCAGCAGTCCAGCAGGACCGGCACCTCCATCGAGCGTGCCAGGACCTGGGCTTCGAAGTCGGCTTCGGTGACGTCGAAGCTGTGGGCGTGAGCGTCGGGGGCAGGAGCCGGCGCCTGCTGGAAGGCCATCAGCGATCTTTCGTCAGGCGCCCCGCCGGTGTGGCCGAGCCGTCCAGGATGAAGACGGTGTAGACGCCCTGTGCCGTCAGCAGGCTCTGCGCGGTGCTGGCCACGGTCTGCGTGAACAGCGGGTCGGAGACCAGCGCCGAGGTCACGTCCAGCCTGGCCGTGCCGGTGGCGGTGACGCTGGCGTAGGCCGAGGCCACGCCGCTGGCGATGTCGCTGGTCTGCGCGAAGGACTGGCTGTCGAGCAGCAGCGAGGTCAGGTCGGTCCCGTCCAGGCCGTTGATCAGGCGCAACTTGGCCCGCGTGGTGGTGCTGGGCAGGCGGTTGTCGTCGGCCACCAGCTTGAACTGCGGGCTGGCGGCAGCGCCATAGGCCAGCAGCGTGTAGTCGCCGCCCTTGGCCAGCGTCTGCGTGTTGTTGAAGATGTTGCTGCCGTTGACGTTGATGGTGACGTTGACATCACCGCCGTCCACCTGCGCGTAGCCGCCGCTGCCCAGCACGCGCGGCGAGCGGTAGTTGGTGAACACCGCGGTGCCGCCGATGGTGGCCGAGACCAGGCCGCCGCCCGCGACGCTGGCCGCCAGGCGCACGCGCGCCTTGTTGTTCTTGGCCGAGACGCGTGCACCCTGCTGCTCGATCAGCGTGCCATTGAGCAGCACGCCGCCGTTGCCGGCCTGCGTCAGCACCAGCGTGTAGAACTTCTTGTTGGCCAGCGCCGCCACCGGCATGTCCAGGCGCACGTCGTTGGGGTCGCCGGGGCCGGTGACGCGGATGCGGTAGCTCTTGGCCGTCAGCTCGCGGAAGCCGGCCAGCGTGCCCGCCGTCAGCGTGGGCTGCGTGGGCGGCACGTCGTTGAGGTCGACGTCCGAGGTGGTGACGTAGACGTCGACCGTGCCGCTGTCGAGCGTGGCGTTGAACATGCGGATGCGCGTGTTGCCTTCGGCGATGCCGGCCGCGTCTTCGGTCTCGCCGATGGTCGACACGCGCAGCGAGGCCTGGCGGCCCCACACCACGGCGGTGTAGTTCTGGTCCTTGGACAGCGAGAACGCGCCCGTGTACAGCGCCGCCGCATCGTTGGCGGCCTTGACGTTGATGGTGTAGGTGGCGGCTTCCAGCGAGACGTTGCTGGCCAGCGTGTCGGTGGTCAGGGCGCTGAAGCGGCGCGTGTCGCTGGTGAAGATGTCGGCGCTGGGCAGATCGGTGGTGAGGTTGATCGCGCGCAGATTGGAGGAGCCGCCGCCATCACCGCCGCCGCCGCCGCCGCACGCGGCCAGCCACAGGGAAGACGCGAGCGTGGCCAGCAGGGCGAGCCGGCGCGAGAAAATGGCAGATGTCATCGAGGGTCCTTGGGAATGCCTGTTCAGGACGGGATTGCATCGCCGTGAACGTCATGCAGGGTTTCCGCCCAGCCGACCATTATGACGTGCCGGGCCTGCACCACCCGGTGGCGGGTGGTGGGGCGCCGAGCGGGGCCTGCCGGCCCGGCGTTCAGCGGCTTTAAGGGTAGAGGCCCCGCTCCTCGCGCGCCGTGAGGATGCGCTCGCAGGCCACCGCGAAGGTGGCGGTGCGCAGGGTGATCTTGTAGCGGTCGGCGGTGTCCCAGATCTTCTTCAGCGCGTCGACCATGATCTTGTCCAGGCGCACGTTGATCTCGTCCTCGCTCCAGAAGAAGCTGCTGAAGTCCTGCACCCATTCGAAGTAGCTCACCGTCACGCCGCCGGCGTTGCAGATGACGTCGGGCACGACGAGCACGCCGCGCTCGGCCAGGATGTCGTCGGCCGTGGGTACCGTGGGGCCATTGGCGCCTTCCAGCACCAGCTTGGCGCTGATGCGGCGCGCCCGTGCGGCGTCGATCTGGCCTTCCAGGGCGGCCGGGATCAGGATGTCGCACTCGACGTCCCAGAAGTCCTCGCTGTTCATGGGCTCGGCGCCCTTGAAGTCGCCGACGCCGCCGCGCGCCTTCACGTGCGCCGTGAGGTCGGCCATGTCGAAGCCGGTGCCATTGAAGATGGTGCCGGTGTGGTCCTGCGCCGCCACGATCTTGGCGCCGGCCTGCGCGAACAGTTCAGCCGCCGATGAACCCACGTTGCCGAAACCCTGCACGGCGACACGCGCACCATCCAGCTTGAGGCCCAGGCGCCGCGCCGCTTCACGGCCGGTGACGAAGACGCCGCGGCCGGTGGCCTTGACGCGGCCCAGTGAACCGCCCAGGTGGATGGGCTTGCCGGTGACGACACCGGTGGCCGTGGTGCCGGTGTTCATCGAGTAGGTGTCCATCATCCAGGCCATGATCTGGCCGTTGGTGTTGACGTCGGGTGCCGGGATGTCGCGTTGCGGCCCGATGATGATGCCGATTTCGCTGGTGTAGCGGCGTGTCATGCGCTCCAGCTCTTTCAGCGACAGCTGCTTGGGGTCGACACGGATGCCACCCTTGGCGCCGCCGTAGGGCAGGTTCACCGCAGCGCACTTCACCGTCATCCAGGCCGACAGGGCCATCACCTCTTCCAGCGTCACGTCGGGGTGGTAGCGCACGCCGCCCTTGCCGGGGCCGCGGCTCAGGTTGTGCTGGACGCGGTAACCCTCGAAGTGGGCGACCTCGCCGTTGTCGAGCTCGATGGGGACGTCGACGATCAGCGCGCGCTTGGGGCGCTTGAGCGTCTCGGCCCAGCGCGCCAGGTGGCCCAGGTAGGGCACGACGCGGTCGACCTGGCTGAGGTAGGTGCCCCAGGGGCTGTTGGCCGTGGGGTGGACGAAGGAGAGCGGTTCTGTCATCGGGGTTCCTCAGGGTGGCTGCGGCGCGGCACGGCGCACCTTGTGGGCGCGCGGCGGCTTGTCGCCGGCATGGGAGCGCACTGTAGGCGTGCGCGGCCCCGCTGTGTCGCCCGGCGCCATGCCAGCTTTGCATGCGGCCTGCCTGCCGGGGTCATTGGTGCACCCTAGACGCTACGCGTCGTCCCGCCAAGCGGGAATTCGCCCTCGGGAGGCCCTCGGCGCTCATCCCGGGGCGCTGGCTACACTGGCCTCATGAGCGCAGCGGACATCGTTTTCATCGGCGGCGGCAACATGGCCGGCGCCCTCATCGGCGGCCTGCGGCGCGCCGGCCGCGCGGCGGCCAGCATCGGCGTGGTGGAGCCCCTCGAGGCCCAGCGCGAGCGCCTGGCGCAGGAACATGGCGTGGTGGCGCAAGCCGCCGCCGACGCCCGCCTGGCGCAGGCCGCCACCGTGGTGTGGGCGGTGAAGCCGCAGCTCTTTGCCGAGGCGGCGGCACCCTGCACGCCCTACATCGCGCAGGCGCTTCAGGTCAGCGTGATGGCCGGTGTGCGCAGCGGCGCCATCGCCAAGGCCAGTGGCAGCGCACGCGTGGTGCGCGCCATGCCCAACACGCCGGCGCTCATCGGGCGCGGCATCGCCGGGCTGTTTGCCAGTGCAGGCGTCAGCGCCGCCCAGCGTGCCGACGTGGAAGCGCTGTTTGCACCCACCGGCCGCACGCTGTGGGTGGCGCGCGAGCAGGACCTGGACGCCGTGACGGCGCTGTCGGGCTCGGGCCCGGCCTATGTCTTCTACGTGCTCGAAGCGATGATGCAGGCCGGCGTCGAGCTTGGCCTGCCGGCCGCGCAGGCGCGGCAGCTGGCCATCGCCACCTTCGACGGCGCTGCGGCGCTGGCCGCCGCATCGGCCGAGACGCCGCAGACGCTGCGCGCGCAGGTCACCTCCAAGGGCGGCACCACGCACGCGGCCATCACGGCGCTCGATGAAGCCGGGGTTCAGGCGGCCTTCGTGGGTGCGCTGCACGCGGCGGCCCTGCGGGCGCGCGAGCTCGGCGACGCTCTCGGTGGCTGAGCGCCGCCGCAGTCCACAAGCCTGCTGACGGCGGACGACAGGGTTCCACAGCCTTGCGGATTCGACCGCCCGGGTGCCTTCCTAGCATGGTCTCCACCGGGCAAGACGCCGCATGACGCGGTGATCGCACAAGCCTGGCGAACGCCACGGAGGGAACCCATCATGCTTGCTGCGCATCGCCACTTCAACCCGACCCCGCGCCGCCTGGCGCTCAGCCTGTGCGCCTGCGCGGCGCTGCTGGCCGCCTGCGGCGGTGGTGGCGACGACGCGCCCGTACCCGACGAGGAATACATCAGCTGGACCAACAGCGTCAACGACGTCGTCATCAAGGACTGGAACAACGAAAGCTTCGCCGTGCGCAAGGACACGGGCCTGATTGCGCGCTATTCCGACGACACGCTGTTGCTCGGGCTGAGGGTCTCAGGCAACAGCATCCTCTACAACGGGACTGTCGTCGGGCGTGTGACCTATGTCGTTTCGACCCTCGGCAACCAGATCACCGACTTCACCTGCGCGAACGGCCTGGAAATGGACATTGCCGTCACGGGCACCGGCAACGCGGCCACCTGGGTCTACAACTGCCGTTAAGCTAACGCAGCGCCAGGTCTGCGGCGACGCCGCAGAACACGGCGCAGCCCAGCCAGTGGTTCTGCCGGAAAGCCGTGAAGCAGCCTTCGCGCGCGCGGCCCCGGATCAGCGTGTAGTGCCACAGTGCCTGCGCCGCCGCGCAGGCGATGCCCAGCACGTAGACGCCGCCCAAGCCCAGCGACAGGCCCAGCCAGCCCCAGCTGGCCAGGTAGAGCGCATAGAAGGCCATCACCGCGGGCACGTCCCAACGGCCCAAGGTGATGGCGCTGGTCTTCATGCCGATCTTCAGGTCGTCGTCGCGGTCGACCATGGCGTATTCGGTGTCGTAGGCCAGCACCCAGAACAGGTTGCCCAGCAACAGCATCCAGGCCTGGGGCGGCACCGCGGCGTTGACGGCCGCCAGGCTCCACTCCACCCCGCCCTGCGCGGCGGCGAAGGCCATCGGGATGCCGAAGCTGAAGGCCACGCCCAGCACCGTCTGCGGCATGGCCACCACGCGCTTGGCGTAGGGGTAGGCCAGCGTCACCGCCAGTGCGGGTACCGACAGCATGATGGCGCTGGCATTGGTGCTCAGCACCAGCAGGAAGGCCGCGAAAGCGAGCACGGCGCCCACCGCCAGCGCTTCGGGCACCGAGATCGCACCGCGTGTCACCGGCCGCTGGGCGGTGCGTTTGACGTGGCGGTCGAACTCGCGGTCGGCCACGTCGTTGGCGCAGCAGCCGGCGCTGCGCATGAGCACCGTGCCGGCGACGAAGACGAAGAGCAGGTGCCAGCCCGGAAAGCCGTCGGCGGCGATCCACAGCGCGCTGAGCGTGGGCCACAGCAGCAGCAGCCAGCCCGCCGGGCGGTTCCAGCGGATGAGGTCGAGATAGAGCGCCAGACGCGTGGGGGGCGGGGCAGTGGCCAGCATGACCGCTGATTATCCGCAGCGCGCTTACATCACCGTGGCATGCGGGTGACCGGGGTGGTCCAGCGTGTCGGCGATGAGCCGCAGCGCCACGTCGCACTCCGCCCGCGTCATCGGCCCGCCCAGGCACACGCGCACGGCGTCGGGTGGGTCGGCGTCGTTGGCGAAGGCCGCGCTGGCGACCACGCCCACGCCGCGTGTGCGCAGGTAGCTGGCGAACTCCACCACGCTCCAGCCCGAAGCCAGCGGCAGCCAGAAGTGAAAGCCCTCCGGCTGGGCTTGCAGCGCATGGCGCGCCAGATGCCGCGCCGCCAGCGCCTGGCGCGCCATGGACTCTTCGCGGATGGCCTCCAGCACCGCCCAGGCCGTGCCGTCGCCCACCCAGCGCGTGACCAGCGCGTTGGTGATGGGGCTGGCCATCACCGTGGTGGCGCGCAAGGCACCCGCCAGGCGCTGCGCCTGGCGCTCGCCGGGCGCGCACACATAGGCCGTGCGCAGGCCGGCGCCCAGGCACTTGGAGAAGCCGGTCACGTAGTAGGTGAGCTCCGGCGCCAGCGTGGCAAAGGGCGGCGGCGCCTGGCGCGGCAGCATGGCGTAGGCATCGTCCTCGACGACGGGAATCGCGTAGCGCAGCGCCACGTCGGCCAGCGCCTCGCGGCGCGCCAGCGTGGTGGTCAGCGTGGTCGGGTTCTGCAGCGTCGGGTTGAAGATCAGGGCCTTGGGCTTGAGCGTCTTACACGCGGTCTCGAAGGCGTCGGCGCTGGGCCCCTCGTCGTCCAGCGGCAGCGCGTGCAGCTGCACGCCCAACTGCGTGGCCATGGCCTTCAGGCCCGGGTAGGCCAAGGCCTCGACGCAGATCAGCTCGCCCGGCCGCGCCAGCTGCGACATCAGCGCCGCCAGCACGCTGTGGATGCCGGGGCACACGAGCACGCGGCGGCTGTCGGTGTGGGGCAGGCCGCGGCGCAGCCAGTCGACGGCGGCGGCCTTGTCGGCGGGCGCGCCGCCGAAGTCTTGGTAGCGCAACAGCGTGGCCAGGTCGGCCTGCGCCATGACAGCAGCGGCGCTGTCGTGCAGGCGCGCCAGCAGCGCCGGGTCCTGCGGCTCGGGCGGCATGTTCATCGTCATCTCGGCGCCGCTGCCGCCACGCAGCGGCAGGCCCGGGTTGGCGCCGCGCACGCGCGTGCCGGTGCCGGGGCGTGACTCGATCAAGCCGCGCTTGCGCGCTTCTGCATAGGCGCGCGCCACCGTCGTGTAGTTGAGCGCGAGCCCCAGTGCCAGCTCGCGCAGCGTGGGCAGGCGGTCGCGCGCGACCAGACGGCCGCTCTTCAGGTCTTCGGCGATGAGGTCGGCAATCAGCCGGTAGGCCGGTTGCTCGCTGGCTTCGAGCCGGCGCCGCCAATGGGCGAGCGGGTTGGTCACGGGGCTGGGCCTGTGCGCATGGGTTGATCGCATCCTGGGCAGGTTGTGCCGTGTCGGTCGCACGATGCGTGCCTGGCACTGCACCACCGCCTGCCCTCGGGCGGTGCAGAGCCGGCGATTGATCGGATGCATTGATCGCATGGCGTGGCGCAGTCGCGGTGCATCTCCGCGCGCGCACGAGGGTCTTCGGCGATGCACCGCTTGCGAACAAGAACTCGCGCCACGCCAAGTGCCAGGCCATTGATCGCCACTTGATCGCATCACCGGGCCGCGCATTGGCACGCCCGATGCAATGAGAACCAAGCGCGCAGCCATCGTCACCACCCTTCACCGGAGTCCCTACATGCCCAAAGTCACCAAGCCCGCCCACCAGAAGGGCGACTTCTTCGTCGACTACGAACACAAACTCTTCGAGGACGTGAAGGCCGAGCCCGGCGAGAAGGCGCTGGTCACCTTCCACACCGTGGCCTTCGAAGGCAGTATCGGCTTCGTCAACCTGTTGCAGGCCACGCGCCTGCAGCGCAAGGGCTTCGACACCAGCATCCTGCTCTACGGCCCCGGGGTCACGCTCGGCGTGCAGCGCGGCTTTCCGACGCTGGGCGACGAGGCCTTCCCCGGCCACCTGAACTTCAACAACCAGATCAAAAAGTTCATCGCCGAAGGTGGCAAGGTCTACGCCTGCCGCTTTGCGCTGCAGGCGCTCTACGGCCACGGCGAGCCCAGCCTCATCGAAGGCATCACACCCATCAGCCCCCTGGACGTGCTGGACTGCGTGCTGACGCACCGCAAGGCCGGCGCCTTCATCCTGGACACCTGGACGTTATGACCCCCCCCCGATGCGCCTTCGGCGCCTCCCCCCCAGGGGGGCAACGCCGGCGGCCCGGCAGAGCCGGTTCCGCGGCGTTTGCTTGGTCTCGTGCGCTGCAGCCGGCGTGGTGGCGCAGGGCACCATGAGCCCCGCTGTCGTTCGTGCCGCTGCCGCCCAGATCGCGCCCGATCTGGAAACTGCCGACGGCACGCTGGCCAAGGTTCTGGAGACGATCGAACGCGCCGCCCGCCAGGGCGTGCAGCTGATCGTCTTTCCGGAAACCCTGGTCCCGTACTACCCCTACTTCAGCTTCGTCAAGCCGCCGGTGCAGCAGGGGCCTGAGCATCTGCGGCTGCTGGGGCTGGCGCCCACCGTACCCGGGCCGCTGACCGATGCCGTGGCGTCGGCCGCGCGCGCGCACGGCATGGTGGTCGTGCTGGGCGTCAACGAGCGCGACCACGGCAGCCTCTACAACACGCAACTGGTCTTCGACGCCGACGGCAGCTTGGCGCTGAAGCGCCGCAAGATCACGCCGACCTACCATGAGCGCATGGTCTGGGGCCAGGGCGACGCTGCCGGCCTGAAGGTGGTGAACACCCGTGTCGGCCGTGTCGGCGCGCTGGCCTGCTGGGAGCACTACAACCCCTTGGCGCGTTATGCCTTGATGGCCCAGCATGAAGAGATCCACTGCGCGCAGTTCCCGGGTTCGATGGTCGGCCAGATCTTTGCCGACCAGATGGAAGTGAGCATCCGCCACCACGCGCTGGAGGCGGGTTGCTTCGTCGTCAACGCCACCGGCTGGCTGACGGATGCGCAGATCATGGCCATCACCGCCGACAGCGGCCTGCAGAAGGCGCTGCGCGGTGGTTGCTGCACGGCCATCGTCTCGCCCGAAGGCGTGCTGCTGGCCGAGCCGCTGCGCGAGGGTGAAGGCATCGTGATCGCCGACCTCGACATGGCGCTCATCACCAAGCGCAAACGCATGATGGATTCGGTGGGCCACTACGCCCGGCCGGAGCTGCTGAGCCTGGTCATGCACGACCAGCCGGCCAAGACTTACACCGCCTGGAGCCACACCCATGAACACCACCATGCCGAGCCGCCAGCTGATGACGGAGCTGCAAAGCCACGGCTTGCGGCTGCCTGATGCCGCCACGGCTGCGCTGAGCGGCGTGGCCAGCCGGCGCGGCGGCGCGGGCCCCTCCGACCACAAGGCGGTGAGCGTCGACGGCCACGTCATCATGGTGCCGGTGCATACCGGCAGCGCGTTTGGATCGCCCTACGAGCTGCAGGCGCCCGATGTGCTCGGCCGCAGCACGGTGCTGCGCGACCGCATCCCCATCGCGCAGATCGAGTTCCCGCGCGCGCCACGCTTCACCAAGCTGCAGACCTTCGACGGCGTGCCCTACGCGCACATCGCCACGCTGCACGGCGCGGATGTGCTGGCCACCACCATCCTGCAGACCTGCATCCGCTACGAGAGCCGGCGCAAGGCGTGCCAGTTCTGCGCCATCGGCCAGAGCCTGGCGGCCGGCCGCACCATTGCGCACAAGACGCCGGAACAGCTGGCCGAGGTGGCGCGTGCCGCCGTGCTGCTGGACGGCGTGAAGCACATGGTCATGACCACCGGCACGCCGCCCGGCAGCGACCGCGGCGCCGCGGTGCTGGCCGAGAGCGCCTTCGCCGTGAAGGCCGCGGTGCCCGGCCTGCCCATCCAGGGCCAGTGCGAGCCGCCTGACGACGATGTGTGGTTCCAGCGCATGCGGGACGCCGGCATCGACACCTTGGGCATGCACCTGGAAGTGCTGACGCCCGAACTGCGTGCACGCATCATGCCGGGCAAGGCCACGCTGCCGGTGGCGCGCTACATGGCGGCTTTCGAAGCCGCGGTGAAGGTGTTCGGCCGCGGCCAGGTCAGCACCTACGTGCTGGCAGGGCTGGGCGACAGCCGCGAAACCATTCTTGCCACCAGCGCACAGTTGCTGGCCCTGGGCGTGTATCCCTTCGTCGTGCCCTTCGTGCCGATCAGCGGCACACCGCTGGAAGACCATCCGGCGCCGGATGCGGCGTGGATGAAGAGCATCCTGGAGCCGCTGGGTGCGATGGTCGTGAAGGCCGGGCTGCGCTCGGCCGACATCAAGGCCGGCTGCGGCAAGTGCGGCGCCTGCTCGACGCTGTCGCGCTACGAGACCGAGGTGGCGGCGTGATCATCGAAGACGCCTGCGTCGAAGCGCCGCAAGGCTTTGCACCCTGCGAATTCCGCATCAAGTGGGCCGACAGCGCCTGGGAAGTGGCGCAGGCGCGCGCGCTGCGCCGGGCCGTGTTCTGCGCCGAGCAGGGCGTGTTCGCCGGTGACGACACCGACAGCATCGACGCCCACGCGCAGACGCTGGTGGCCGTGTCGGCATTGGCCGGCATGCCTGACCAGGTGGTGGGCACGGTGCGCATCCATGCGGCGGAAGAAGGTATCTGGTGGGGTTCGCGCCTGGCGGTGCACGCCGCCTTCCGCCACCACGGCCGCATCGGCAGCACGCTCATCACGCTGGCCGTGCGCAGCGCGCATGCGCGCGGTGCGCTCATCTTCCTGGCCCATGTGCAGGCCCAGAACGTGCCGCTGTTCCAGAAGCTGCGCTGGACGCTGCTGAAGGAGGCGACGCTGCACGGCCGGCCGCATGCGCTGATGCAGGCCGACCTGGCGGCCTATGCGCCCTGCCACGACCCGATCACCGGCCTCACCACGTGCAGCGTGGTGATCGTTACGCCCTCGCGGAGTTCAGCGTGAGCGACCTGGCCGCGCTGGTGCACCTGCTGCGCACGGGCCGTGGCTTCGCGCACAAGCGCGACATCGGCGACGCGCTGGGCACGCTGGCGCGCGCGCTGCCCGACGGCGCGCTGACGCAGGCGGCGCTGATCGGCGACGACTGCGCCGCGATCCCCGACGGCGACGGCCACCTGCTCTTCGCCATCGAAGGCTTCGTCGACGACTTCGTGCAAGGCATGCCGTGGTTCGCGGGCTGGTCGGGCGTGATGGTCAATCTCTCGGACATCGCCGCCATGGGTGGCCGGCCCATCGCGGTGGTCGACGCGCTGTGGGCCACCGACGGCCCCGTCGGCGCGCCCGTGTTGCAAGGCATGGCCGCGGCCTCGGCGGCGTACGGCGTGCCGATCGTCGGCGGCCACACCAACCACCGCAGCGCGCGCAACGGCCTGGCCGTGGCCGTGCTGGGCCGCGCGCAGAAGCTGCTCACCAGCTTCGATGCCAAGCCGGGCGACCAGCTCGTGATGGCCGTCGATCTGCGGGGTGCTTTCGAAGAGCCGCATCCCTTCTGGAACGCGGCCACGAAGGCGCCTCCGGCGCGCCTGCGCGGTGACCTGGCTTTGCTGCCACAGATCGCCGAAGCAGGGCTGTGCGGCGCTGCCAAGGACATCAGCATGGCCGGCGCCGTGGGCACGGCGCTGATGCTGCTGGAGAGTTCGCGTGTCGGTGCGCTCATCGACCTCGACGCCGTGCCGCGCCCGGCCGGCGTGCCGCTGCTGCGCTGGCTGCAGGCGTTCCCGAGCTACGGCTACCTGCTGAGCGTGCCGCCACGGCATGTGGATGCCGTTTGCACCGCTTTCGCGGCGCGCGATATCGCCGCCGCCGCCATCGGCGGAGTGACGGCCGCGCCCGAGGTCTGGCTGCGGCAAGCGCAGCAGCGAGAACTGCTGTGGAACGTGGCCGAGCAGCGCTTCATCACCCCCGCCCTGGAGGCTGCGCATGCCTGAGTTGCCCCACCACCGCCTGCGCATCGCGTTGCTGACGCACTCGGTCAACCCGCGCGGCGGCGTGGTGCACACGCTGGAACTGGCCAGCGCGCTGCATGTGCGCGGCCACGAGGTCACGGTGCTGGCGCCGGCCACACCCGGCCAGCGCTTCTTCCGCGACGTGCCGCATGCCGTGAGCCTGGTGCCCGTGGGCCCGGCGCCGCCCGGCATGGCCGACATGGTGGGCGACCGTATCGCAGCCTTCGAGCGCCACCTCGCCGGCCTGCTGCGCACGCGCCCTTTCGACGTGCTGCACGCCCACGACGGCATCGGCGGCAACGCCTTGGCCAACCTCGTTGACGCCGGTCTCATCCCCGGCTTCTTGCGCACCGTGCATCACCTGGACCCTTTCGACGACATCCGCCTGTCTGCCTGGCAGCACCGCGCCGTCACGGCCGCGCAGCAGCTGCTGTGCGTGAGCAACACCTGGTGCCGCACGCTGCGCGAGCACCATGGCCGCGATGCCGTTCTGGTGGGCAATGGCGTCGACCTGCGGCGCTACACGCGCCAACCCGACGCGCAGGATGCGGCGCTGGTGCAGCGCCTGGGCCTGCGCAGGGACGCGCCGCGCTGGCTCAGCGTGGGCGGCGTGGAGGCGCGCAAGAACACGGTGCGCGTGCTGCGCGCCTTCTTGCAGCTGCGGGCCCATGAGCGCAACGCGCAGCTGATCATCGCGGGGGGCGCCAGCCTGCTGGACCACAGCGCCTATGCCGCCGAGTTCCAGGCCCTGGTGGCCGAGGCCGACATCTCCGTCGGCCCTGGCCAGGACCTGGTGCTCACCGGCCCGCTGGCCGACGCCGAGATGCCCGCGCTCTTCCGCCAGGCGAGCGCGCTGGCCATGCCTTCGCTGCGCGAAGGCTTCGGCCTCGTGGTGCTGGAAGCGCTGGCCTGCGGCACACCGGTGCTGGTGTCCGACCGCGCGCCCTTCACCGAGTACCTGCACGACAGCGCCGTGGCCGGCCACGCTCTGTATGTCGACCCGCTGGACGCGGGCGCCATCGCCGACGCGATGTGGCGCGCCGCCGAGCCCGGGCGCCGTCTCGCGCTGGCGCGCGAGGTGCCGCCGGTGTGCCATCGCTACAGCTGGGCCGCGAGCGCGGCGCGGCACGAGGCCGTCTACCTGGCGCAACGTGCGCTGACCCTCGGCCGCGCGGCCTGAAAGCAGCACCATGCCCGCCATGCACTTCCACCTGCGCTGGCCCGACGGCCGCGCCCTGCGCTGCTATTCGCCGTCGCTGGTGATCAAGGACTACTTCGTGCCTGGCACACGCTACCCGCTGCCCGACTTCCTGCAGCGTGCCCGTGAGTCGCTGGGCATCGCTTCCGAGCGTGTGCGCGCCAAGTACGGCTTTGCCTGTTCGATGGCGCTGGACCAGCTGGCGCAGATCGAAGCCGGCGCCGCGCCCTTTGCCGCACAGCCCGGCGCGGCCGTGGAAGTGACACGTTTCGAGGAATGAAGCCATGAGCGAGCACTGCAGCGTCATCATCGTCGGCGGCGGCCAGGCTGGCTTGTCGGTCAGCCACTACCTGAAGCAGCGCGGCATTCAGCATCTGGTGCTGGAGAAGCACGAGCCCGTTCACACCTGGCGCACGCAGCGCTGGGACAGCTTCTGCCTCGTCACGCCCAACTGGCAGTGCAAGCTGCCGGGCTGGGAATACCG
>JANNFE010000219.1:0-23483 GCA_031379415.1 Betaproteobacteria bacterium
TCGCCGTTGAGTGTCTGCAGCTCCTCGTTCATCGACTGCGCCTCCTCCTTCGAGGTGGTGAGTTCCTCGTTGGCCGACTGCAGTTCCTCGTTGGTGGACTGCAGCTCTTCGTTGGCGGCCTGCAGTTCTTCGGACTGCGCCTGCATCTCTTCGCGCAGCGCCTGGGCCTCGGCTTTCCAGCGCTGCAGTTCGTCGTCCAGCGCGTTGTCCACCGTGCCCGCTGCGCGCTGGCGTCGCCGCTTGGGCACAGCCCCGGCAGCGTTGTCGTGGAAGGCGATGAGTACCAGCCCCAGCAGGGCCAGTGGCGCCTGCAGCGGCTTGATGCTCACGTCCAGCAGCGGCTGCGCGTTGTCGTCGAGCTTCAGGCCGCGCAGCGTCACCGGCTGCTGTTCCTGCACGGCCTGGCGCAAGGCAGCGGCCAGTTGTGCGCGCAAGGCCGGGCGCGCCATGACGTGCAGGTTCCAGTTCGCCTTGCCCGAGGCAGGTTCCAGGTAGCGCCCGATGCTGCCGTGGATGTAGACCACGTCGCCCTGGTAGTTGACGAGCACGGCCGGCGGCGCCAGGGCTTGCAGCAGGGCCTGCTCGGCCAGCGCCTGCAGGTTGGCAGGCGGCGTGGTGGGTGGTGTCACGGTGTACTCCTGGGCGGGCCTGCCGGCGGGCAGGCGCAGGGGGTGGACGGGGAAGTCCAGCGGCCCGGCCGCCGCGGCCGGGCCGCTGCGCCAGTACAGGCGCGATTGCGGACTCACGGGCCGGAAGTGATGGCGGGCTGCGCCGATGGTTTCAGAGGCGCCGAGCATCAGCGCACCGCCCAGCCGCAGGCTGTAGCCGAAGAGCGGTACCAGGCGCCTTTGCAGCAAGGTGCTGAAGTAGATCAGCAGGTTGCGGCAGCACAGCAGGTCCAGGCGTGTGAAGGGCGGGTCCTGGACGACGTCGTGCTGTGCGAACAACACCATCTCGCGCAGGGGGGGAGCGATCTGCCAGCCGTCGCGGCGGGCGGTGAAGAAGCGGGTCAGACGCCCGGCGTCGACGTTGTCAGTGATTTTGGCCGGGTAGAGCCCGCGCCGACCCACCGCAATGGCGTCGGCGCTCAGGTCGCTGGCGAAAATCTGCAGCGTGCGCGCCTCGTCCGGCGGCAGCGCCGACACCACTTCCTGGAACACCATGGCCAGCGAGTAGGCCTCTTCGCCGGTGGAGCAGCCCACCACCCAGGCGCGCAGCCGCGCGCCGGGGGCGCTGCGCGCCAGCAGTGCCGGCAGCACGGTGGTCTTCAGCTCCTGCCACACCACGGGGTCGCGGAAGAAGCTGGTGACGCCGATCAGCATTTCCTTGAACAGCAGGTCCAGCTCCTGCGGGTTCTGGCGTGCGAAGGCGGCGTAGGCCGCGGTGCCGTCCAGGCCGTGCACGTCGACGCGCCGCTGCACGCGCCGACGCAGCGTGCTGGGCTTGTATTGCGACAGGTCGTGCCGGCTGCGCTGGCGCAGCAGTTCGATGATCTGCGCCAGCGCGCCGCTCTCATCGATGGGCGTGTCCTCGGCCGTGGCAGGGGCGGCCGCGTGCTGCTGCGCCACGCGCAGGATGCGTTCGGGCAGTTCGCGCGGCGCCCCCACGATGTCGCCGCAGCCGGCAGTGATGGCGCTGCGCGGCATGGAGTCGAAGGGCGCCGACTCGGGGCTTTGCACCACGCACAAGCCGCCCTGCGACTGGATGGCCTGCAGGCCCAGCGTGCCGTCTGAACCCATGCCCGAGAGCACCACGCCGATGGCGCGTTCGCCCTGGTCACGCGCCAGCGAGCTGAACAGCAGGTCGATGGGCATGCGCAGGCCGCGCGGCTGCGCCGGCGGCGCCAGGTGCAGCACGCCGGCGCGCAGCGTCATCTCGGTGTTGGGCGGGATCACGTAGACGACGTCGGGCATCACGCGCAAGCCCTCGGTGGCTTCGCGCACCGGCATGCCCGTGGCGCGCTGCAGCAGGCCAGCCAGCAGCGCCTTGTGCGTGGGGTCGAGGTGCTGCACCACCACATAGGCCAGGCCACTGCCCGCGGGTACGTGCGACAGGAATTCGGCCAGCACCTCCAGCCCGCCCGCGGAAGCACCCAGCCCGACGACGCGCAGGTCACCGATGTGGGCGGGCGCGCTGCCGGCGGGTTGGGAGCTCATGCCGCAGTATGAGGGCGCCGCGTGCAGCGCCGCGGCTCAAGTCTCCTCGGGCACCATCTCGATGGCGCCGCAGGGGCACTCGGCCACGCACATGCCGCAGCCCTTGCAGTAGTCGAGCTTGAACTCGAAGCCCAGGCCCGGGCCCAGCTTGGTGACGGCGTTGTCGGGGCAGACGCCGTAGCAGTTGTCGCACTCGAAGCAGTTGCCGCAGCTCAGGCAGCGCCTGGCCTCGAACAAGGCGTTGTCGGCGGCCAGGCCACCCTGCACCTCGTCGAAGCTGCTGGTGCGGCGCGCCAGGTCGAGTTGCGGGCGCACGGTCTTCGGCGCGTCGCTGTAGTACCAGGGGTTGAGCTTGTCGAAGCTGGCGATGACCTGCGCCGGCTTGGGCGGCAGCGTGGCGCCGCGCAGCCAGGCGTCGATGTGGCGCGCCGCCTTCTTGCCGTGGCCGATGGCCACCGTGACATTGCGTTCGGCCGGCACCATGTCGCCACCGGCGAACAGGCCGGCGTGGCCGGTCATCATGGTGGCGGGATCGACCTGCACGACGCCGTCCTTCATCGTCAGGCCGGGCACGTGGTCCAGCAGCGAGAGGTCGACGTCCTGGCCCAGCGCCAGCACCAGGCTGTCGGCCTTGAGGACTTCGAACTCGCCGGTGGGCTGCGGGTTGCCCTTGTCGTCGAGCACCATCTTCTCGATGGTGAGCTCGCCCTCGCTGGCCTGCTTGATGGTCGACAGCCACTTCACCATCACGCCTTCTTCCAGCGCTTCTTCCACCTCGAAGTCGTGCGCCGGCATCTTCTCGCGCGTGCGGCGGTAGACGATGATGGCCTCGGTGGCGCCCAGGCGCTTGGCCGTGCGCGCCACGTCGATGGCGGTGTTGCCGCCGCCGTAGACCACCACGCGGCGGCCGAGCATCGGCTGCTCTTCACCTTCCATCGACCGCAGCACGGCCACCGCGTCCAGGATGTGCGCCGAGTCCTTGGCCGGGATGAAGGCGCGCTTGGCGATGCGCGCGCCGACGGCCAGGAAGGCGGCGTCGAAGGCGCCTTGCTGCATGGTGGCGGCGATGTCGTCGACCTTGGTGTTCAGCTTCAGTGTCACGCCCAGCGCGACGATGCGCTGCATCTCGGCGTCGAGCACGTCGCGCGGCAGGCGGTACTTGGGGATGCCGAAGCGCATCATGCCGCCCACGGCCGGGCCGGCGTCGCACACCGTCACGCGGTGGCCGATGCGCCGCAGGTGGTAGGCCGCCGACATGCCCGAAGGCCCGGCGCCGACGATCAGCACGTGTTGGCCCGTCTCCTGCTGGGGTGGCTCGAAGCGCCAGCCTTGCTTGAGCGCCTCGTCGCCGAGAAAGCGCTCCACCGAGTTGATGCCCACCGCTTCGTCGAGCTTGCCGCGGTTGCACGCGCCTTCGCAGGTGTGATAGCAGACGCGGCCCATGATGGCCGGAAAGGGGTTGTCGCGGATCAGGTGGCGCCAGGCGGCCTGGTAGTCACCGCTCTCGGCGTGGAACAGCCAGCCCTGGATGTCTTCACCGGCCGGGCAGGTGTGGTTGCAGGGCGGCAGCCGGCTCACGTAGAGCGGGCGCTCGGTGCGCCAGGTGCCGGTCTTGTTGGCCAGCGACGAGCCGGGGTCCAGCGTGATGGCGAAGGGCTTGTGCATCGTCATGCCGTCACCTCGTCTTCGAGCAGCTTGAAGCGGCGGATGTTCTTGTCGGCATCGGCCTGGATGCGGGCCAGCATCTCGGGGTGCCCCTTGGCGCCGAAGAGGTGGGCGAAGCGCTTCTGGGGCTTCAGGTATTCGTCCACCGGCACGCGGTGGCGGATCCTGGTCACGCTGGTCACCTCGCCCTGTTCGGCTTCGAAGACCGGGAACAGGCCGGTCTCGCGCGCCAGCCGCGCCAGCTTGATGGTGTCGTGGCTGGCCGAGCCCCAGCCGAGAGGGCAGGGCACCAGGATGTGCAGGTAGCGCGCGCCGTGCAGGCTCATCGCCTTTTCGACCTTGGCTTCCAGGTCGCGCAGGTCGGCCACGGTGGCCGTGGCGACGTAGGGAATTTCGTGCGCCATGGCGATGAGCGGCAGGTTCTTGCCCTTGCCGAGTTCGGCGCCGGGCGACGCGCCCACCGCCATGGTGGTGGCCGTGCGCGCCGCATAGGGCGTGGCACTGCTGCGCTGCACGCCGGTGTTCATGTAGGCCTCGTTGTCGTAGCAGATGTAGAGCACGTCGTCGTTGCGCTCGAACATCCCGCTCAGGCAGCCGAAGCCGATGTCGGTGGTGCCGCCGTCGCCGCCCTGGGCGACCACGCGCACGTCCGTCCTTCCTCCTTTGAGGCCCTTGACCTTCAGCGCGGCGGCAATGCCGGTGCCCACCGCCGCGGCGTTGCCGAAGAGCGAGTGGATCCAGGGCAGCTGCCAGCTGGTTTCGGGGTAGGGCGTGGAGAAGACTTCCAGGCAGCCGGTGGCGTTGGCGGCGATGAGCTGGTTGTGGGTGGCGCGCATGGCCGCGTCGATGGCATAACGCGCACCCAGCGCTTCGCCGCAGCCCTGGCAGGCGCGATGGCCGCTGTTCAGCGAATTGCTGCGCGAGGGGCTGGCCTGCACGCTGCGCTGCTCGGGCGCCAGCAGGCGGTTGCCGACGGTGAAGGTGCCGGTCTGGTAGAACTTGACGGGGGCGTTCATCAGGACACCTTCGATGCGACCGTGCCGACATCGCGCAGCAGGTTCTCGGCAATCGGTCCGCTGCGCCGCATGCTCGCTTCGCGCTGCAGCTGGCGGTTGACGATGCCCCAGTCGAGGTCCAGGAAAGTGAGCGGCTGCAGCCGGTCGGCCACCGCCTCGTGCAGCATGCGCGCCAGGCTGGCCTGCGTGATGGCGCGGCCGCCCAGGCCGGCGACCACCGTGTAGCCGTGCAGTTGCAGCCCCGACAGCGCCACGCGCACGTCGGTGGAAACCACGCCGCCCAGGCCGACGCTGAAGCTCTTCTCCAGCACCACCACGCGCTCCGCACCCTGCAGGGCCGCGCGCACGGCGGCCAGCGGGAAGGGGCGGAAGGACTGGATGCCCAGCACGCCCACCTTCATGCCGCCCGTGCGCAGCTCGTCGATGGTCTCCTTCAGCGTGCCGATCACCGAGCCGAGTGCCACGACGATGGTCTCGGCATCTTCCGTGCGATAGCCACGCACCAGCCCGCCGCTGCGGCGGCCGAAGCGCGCCGCGTAGTCGTCGGCAATGCGCGGGATGCTGTCCAGCGCCATCAGCTGCTTGGCGTGCGCCAGGTAGCGCACTTCCATGAAGGCCTCGGGGCCGACCATGGCGCCGATGGAGACGGGCTCGGCCGGGTCCAGCACCTGGCGCGGTTCGTAGGGCGGCAAGAAGGCGTCGACCTCGGCCTGCGCCGGCATGTCCACGCGCTCGTAGGCGTGGGTGAGGATGAAGCCGTCCATGCACACCATCACCGGCATGCTCAGTTCTTCGGCCAGCTTGAAGGCTTGGATGTGCAGGTCCAGCGCTTCCTGGTTGCTTTCGGCGAAGAGCTGGATCCAGCCGCAGTCGCGCTGGCTCATGCTGTCGCTGTGGTCGTTCCAGATGTTGATGGGGGCGCCGATGGCGCGGTTGGCCACGGTCATCACGATGGGCAGGCCGAGTCCACTCGCGTTGAACACCGCCTCGGCCATGAACAGCAGGCCCTGGCTGGCGGTGGCGGTGTAGGTGCGGGCACCGGCGGCGCTGCTGCCGATGGCGACACTCATGGCCGCGAACTCGCTCTCGACGTTGATGAACTCGCAGGGCGCCAGCGAGCCGTCCTTCACCCGTTCACCCAGGCCTTCGACGATGTGCGTCTGCGGCGAGATGGGGTAGGCGCAGATGACTTCGGGGCGGGCCAGAGCCACCGCCTGCGCTACCGCCTGCGAGCCTTCAATCTGCTTGAGCATGGCTCAGCTCCGACATCTCTTGCTGGACGAATGCGTAGGCCTCGGCGGCTGCGGCCACATTGCCGTCGGCCACCTTGCCCCTGAATTTGGTACCGATGGCGTGAGCCACGGCTTCCAGCGTCACCAGCCCCGACAGCGCCGCGAAGCCGCCCAGCAGCACCGCATTCGGCAGCGGCCGGCCCAGGTGCTTGAGCGCGATGTCGGTGGCCGGCACGGTGATCAGCCTTTCGTGCCTGAAGCGCGCCGCCACCTCGGCCAGGCCCAGCTGGTCGAAAGTCTTGCGGCTGTTGATGAGCACATAGCCGCCCGGCTGCAGGCCCTGGAAGACGTCGACCTGGTGCAGCAGCGTCGGGTCCTGCACGATCAGCACGTCGGGCGCCAGGATGGGCTCGCGCAGGCGGATCTCGCGCTCATCGATGCGGCAGAAGGCGACCACCGGCGCGCCCGTGCGTTCACTGCCGAAGCTGGGAAAGGCCTGCGCGTGGCGGCCCTGCTCGAAGGCGGCGACCGACAGCAACTCGGCCGCCGTCACCACGCCCTGGCCGCCGCGGCCGTGGATGCGGATCTGCAGCATCAGTGCACCACCATCAGCGTGAAGGGCCACACGTAGGCCTGCAGCGTGACGAAGCCGCCCACCAGGCAGGCCAGCGCCACGGAGTGGAAGAAGACGTAGCGCAGGATGTCGCCTTCATGGTCGAACCAGCGTGTGGCGGTGGAGGCGACCACGATGCTCTGGGCGTCGATCATCTTGCCCATCACGCCGCCCGAGCTGTTGGCCGCACCCATCAGGTTGGGCGACAGGCCGAGTTGTTCGGCAGCCACCTTCTGCATGCCGCCGAAGAGCACGTTGCTGGCCGTGTCCGAGCCCGTCATGGCCACGCCGATCCAGCCCATCAGCGTGCCGAAGAAGGGGTAGAACACGCCGCTGTTGGCAAAGGCCAGGCCCAGCGTGGTATCGGTGCCCGAGAAGCGTGTCAGCGTGCCCAGGGCCAGCATCAGCACGATGGTCAGCAGCGAGTAGCGCACCAGGTGCAGCGTGCGGAAGAAGGTCTTGACGATGTCGATCGGCTTGTACTTCATGATCAGCGCGCCAATCACCGCCGCCAGCAGGATGCCGGTGCCGGTGGCCGAGAGCAGGTTCAGCGTGTAGATGGCGGCTTCGGGGTGGATCTTCGGCACCACCGGCGGCACCTTCTCGACCAGGTTGTGCAGGCCCTCGATGGGGAACTTGGGCGCGAAGATGCCGTTCAGGAACTTCTTCACCGGCGGCAGGCCCCAGACGAAGACGAACACCGTGAGGTTGGCCCACGGCGCCCAGGCCTGCACGTGTTCGGCACGTGTGTGCTGGGCGATAGCCCGCGGCGGCTTGGCCTCGGCGGCACTCATGTCGTGGCCACGCATGGCCGGCGAAGTCCACGTCACCTTCGGCTTCCACACGCGCAGGAAGCCGACCAGGCAGACCAGCGAGACCAGTGCGGCGATGATGTCCACCAGTTCCGGCCCGATGAAGTTGGACACCAGGTACTGCGGAATGGCGAAGGACAGGCCAGTCACCAGGATCGCCGGCCAGATGTCCCACATGCCCTTGAAGCCGGCAAAGGCCCAGATCAGCCAGAAGGGCACCATCAGGCTGAAGAAGGGCAGCTGGCGGCCGATCATGGCGCTGACTTCCATGAGGTCGTAGCCATGCACCTGGGCCAGCGTGATGACCGGCGTGCCCAGGGCGCCGAAGGCCACCGGCGCGGTGTTGGCGATCAGGCTCAGGCCCGAGGCCGCCAGTGGCGAGAAGCCCAGCCCGATGAGGATGCCGGCGGTGACGGCCACCGGCGTGCCGAAGCCGGCCGCGCCCTCGAAGAAGGCGCCGAAGCAGAAGGCGATGAGCAGCAGTTGCAGGCGCCGGTCGTCGGTGATGCCGGACAGCGAATCCTGCAGCGTCTTGAAGGTGCCGTTCTGCTCGGCCAGCTGTTGCAGGAAGATGATGTTGAGCACGATCCAGCCGATGGGCAGCAGGCCGGTGAAGCCGCCGTACATCGCCGACAGCCCGGCCATCTGCGCCGGCATGCCGTAGGCGAACACGGCCACCAGCACGGCGGCCAGCAGGCCCAGCGCGGCGGCCAGGTGCGCCTTCATGTGCAGGAAGCCCAGACAGCCCAGCATCACCACCACCGGCACGGCGGCCAGCGCGGTGGAGACCACCATGTTCGAGAACGGGTCGTAGATCTGCTGCCAGGCCATGGGTGTGTCTCCTTGTGGTTCTTGGTGGGTTCAGGCTGCGGGCCAGGGGATGACGGTGAAGCTGCGCACGCCCTGCGCGCCGCGGATCAGCACGCCTTCGATGTCTGCGGTGGCCGATGGGCCCGTCATCAGCACGGCGTAGCGCGCCGCCGCGAAGTCAGGCCGCGCGTAGGCGTGGTGCAGGTTGGGCACGATGGCCGCGGGGTCCAGCAGCACCACCAGGTGCTGCGACAGGAAGGCCAGCGCGTTGATCACGAGTTCGGCTTCGCTCAGCCACACCGAGCCTGTCTCGGCGACGCCGAAGCGCGCGCGCACGATGCCCAGGTCCACGTCTTCCAGTTCGGCCGGGCGGCGCACGCTGGCGATGTCGCGCGAGCCCTGGAACTCGGGTGTGGCCGAGCAGGTGACGCCGGGGCTTGGAAAGCGCTGGGCGATCAGGCTCGCGACCGTGTCGCCCGCCCTGGGCTTCAGCACCTGCCCGCCCATGCGTTCCAGCGCGTGGGTGAAGGCACCCCAGGGGTCGGGCAGCGGCTTGTCGAAGCGGGGCAAATCGGGCAGCGCCACTGCAGCCGGCTGGTTGCCGCGCACGCGCTCCAGGATAAAGGCGCGGCTGCTCATGAGGACTTCGCCTTGCGGTTCTTCAGGTACCACTGCCGGAAGGTCGACGGCGGCGAAGCCGGCACCTCGCGCTGGCGGCCCCAGGCGTTGAAGGGGTTGTAGACCAGCGCACGCGGCAGGTGCTCGATGCCGGCGGCCGCGGCTTCCACCGCGGCGCGGTACATCTTGGGGCTGGCCAGCACCTTGCCGGCCAGGCGCATGGCCTCGCGCTTGACCATGGGCAGCTGGTGGCGCTCGGCGATGATCTCGCGCCACTTGTAGATCTGCTCGTGGATGTTGATCTTCACCGGGCACACGCTGGTGCAACTGCCGTTGAGCGTGCTGGCGAAGGGCAGGGCGCTGTATTTGCGCAGGTTGAAGCTGGGGTCGATGATCACGCCGATGGGGCCCGAATAGGTGCTGCCGTAACTCAGGCCGCCGCTGCGCCGGTAGACGGGGCAGGTGTTCATGCAGGCCCCGCAACGGATGCACTTCAGGCTGGTCCAGAAGTCGGCCATGCCCAGCCGTTCGCTGCGGCCGTTGTCCACCATCACCACGTGCAGTTCCGTGCCCGGCCGCGGCGCGCGGAAGTGGCTGGTGATCTGCGTGATGGGCGAACCGAGTGCACTGCGCGACAGCATGCGGATGAAGACGCCCAGGTGCTCGGTCTTCGGAATCAGCTTCTCGATGCCGATGCTGGCGATGTGCAGGCGCGGCAGGTTGGCACCCAGGTCGGCATTGCCTTCGTTGGTGCAGACCACGAAGCTGCCGGTCTCGGCGACCACGAAGTTCGCACCGGTCATGCCGGCCTGCGCCTTCAGGTAGTAAGGCCGCGTGTGCTGGCGCTGGCTTTCGGCCAGGTAGGGGATGTCGTGGTTCTTCGGGTCGGTGCCGATGGTCCTGCCGAAGACCTCGGCCACGTCGGCGCGCAGCTTGTGCACCGCAGGCACCACGATGTGGCTGGGCGGCTCGTCGTCCAGCTGCTGGATGCGTTCACCGAGGTCGGTCTCGATGATCTCGACACCACGCTTTTCCAGGAAGGGCCGCATCTCGCACTCGTCGGTGAGCATCGACTTGCTCTTGACGAGGACCGTGGCGGCATGCGCCTGCAGGATGTCGAAGACGATCTGGTTGTGCTCGGCGGCGTCGCGCGCCCAATGCACCACCATGCCGTTCGCCGTGGCCTTGCGCTCGAACTCTTCCAGGTACTGCGCCAGGTGCGACAGCGTGTGTTCCTTGATGGCCGAAGCCAGCGCGCGCAGCTGTTCCCACTCGGGCAGATGCTGACTCTCGGCGTCGCGCTTGCCGCGCAGATCCCACAGCCGCTTGTCGTGGAAGTCGGCGTGGTCCTTGGCCTGGATGAACTTCGACGAGGCCTCGGCGTGGTCGACGCGCTTCATTCTCGCGCTCCATTCAAGACCTGCGCGATGTGGATGTACTTGAGCGGCAGGCCCAAGCGCTGCGCGCAGCCCTTCTGGTGCATGGCGCAGGACATGTCGGGCGTGACCACGTAGGCGGCGCCCGCCGTGTGGTGGTCGTTGACCTTGTCCTGCCCCATCTTGGCCGACACGGGTTCCTCGAAGACCGAGAAGGTGCCGCCGAAGCCGCAACACTCGTCGGGCCGCTGCGGCTGCACGAATTCCAGCCCCTTCACGGCCGACAGCAGCTGCCGCGGCTTGTTGAAGGCGGGTTCGACGATCTCTGAGGTGCTGGCCTCGCGCAGGCCGCGCAGCGTGGCGCAGCCGATGTGCAGGCCCACCTTGTGCGGGAACTCGGCCCACGGGAATTCACGCACGCCCAGCACGTCGTGCAGGAACTCCACCAGCTCGTGGGTGTTGCGGCGCACCTGCTGCACGGCCGGTGTCTGCTCGATGGCGGTGAGCTGGTCGCGCACGTGGTGGGCACAGCTGCCCGACGGCGTGACGATGTGCTCGTAGCCCGCGAAGTTGCGCGCGAACAGTGCCTCGGTGGCGGCGGCGTCGCCATGGCAGCCGCTGTTGGCCATGGGCTGGCCGCAGCAGGTCTGGTCGAGTGGATAGTCGACCTCGACACCCAGGCGTTCCAGCAACTCCAGCGTGGCAATGCCCACTTCAGGGAAGAAGGCATCGACATAACAAGGCACAAACAGGGCGACCTTCATCGCGCGGGCCTCCTGGGCTGCGGAAACGGAAAGAAGATGGCAAGGGCAACGGCAACGGCAATGTGCGCCTGCAGGCGCCGCCGGGCTTGCGCCACATCAAGCGCCTCAGGGGCTGCGGATGCGGGCTAACCCGGGGCCTTGCTGCGGCGCGGCAGCGCGTGGCCGTGCGCCGCACCGGCAGGCGCCTGCCCCCGGCGCGCCCGCCACAATGGTGCATGCCCGGTCTGCTGCCCGAAGCCCGCCCGCGCATGCCGCGTGGCGTGTGGGTGCTGGGCTTCGTGAGCCTGCTGATGGACATCTCCTCCGAGATGATCCACAGCCTGCTGCCGCTGTTCCTGGTGGGTACGCTGGGCGTCAGCGTGCTGGCGGTGGGCCTCATCGAAGGCATCGCCGAGGCCACCGCGCTCATCACCAAGGTCTTTTCGGGGGCGCTGAGCGACTGGCTGGGCCGGCGCAAGGGTCTGGCCGTGCTGGGCTATGCGATGGGCGCCTTCACGAAGCCGGTGTTCGCGCTGGCCAGCGGCGTGGGCTTGGTGGTGGCTGCGCGCTTCCTGGACCGTGTGGGCAAGGGCATCCGCGGTGCGCCCCGCGACGCGCTGCTGGCCGACATTGCACCGCCGGCCATCCGCGGCGCGGCCTTCGGCTTGCGCCAGTCGCTGGACACCGTGGGCGCCTTCACCGGCCCCTTGCTGGCCACGGCGCTGATGCTGCTGTGGGCGAACGACTTCCGTGCTGTTTACTGGGTGGCGGTGATCCCGGTCGTGCTGGCCGTGGCGCTGCTGGTCTTCGGCCTGCGCGAGCCCGAACCCCAGCGGCCGCGTGGCGCCATCAACCCCATCCAGCGGGCCGCCTTGTCGCGCTTGGGCGGCGCTTACTGGTGGGTGGTGGGCGTGGGTGCGGTGTTCACGCTGGCGCGCTTCAGCGAAGCCTTCCTGGTGCTGCGCGCGTGGCAACTGGGCGTGGCGCTGGCCTGGGTGCCGCTGGTGATGGTGGCCATGAACCTGGTCTACGCGGCGTCGGCCTACCCCTTCGGCTGGCTGTCGGACCGCATGAACCACCGCAGCCTGCTGGCCGCGGGGCTGGTGGTGCTGATCGCTGCCGACGGGGTGCTCGCCGCGGCCGGGTCCTGGCTTGGCCTGGGCCTGGGCGTGGCGCTGTGGGGCGTGCACATGGGCATGACGCAGGGCCTGCTGGCGGCCATGGTGGCCGACACCGCGCCGGCCGAACTGCGCGGCACCGCCTACGGCGTCTTCAACCTGGTCAGCGGCGTGGCCATGCTGGTGGCCAGCGTGGTGGCCGGGCTGCTGTGGGACAGCCGCGGCTCGGCATTCACCTTCCTGGCCGGCGCCGGCTTCGCCGCGTTGGCGCTGGCCGGCATCGTGCTGCTGCGCGGCAGGTGACCGCTACACTGCGCCGCGCCATGAACCTGCACCGGCTCGACCTCTTCTCGCTGTCGCTGTTCGGCCTGGTGGCGCGCACCGGCAGCATCAGCAAGGGTGCGGAACTCGCGCACCTGGCGGTGGGCGCGGCGAGCAAGCGCATCTCTGACCTGGAAGACGCCGTCGGCACCACGCTGCTGGAACGCCATTCGCGCGGCGTCACGCTGACCTTTGCCGGCCAGGCGCTGGTGCGCCACGCGCAGCGCATCCTGGCCGACGTCGACCAACTCGCCGCCGAGCTGTCGGACCACGCCAGCGGCATCGTCGGCGTGGTGCGCCTGTGGGCCAACACCTCGGCGGTGACGCAGTTCCTGCCCGCCGACCTGGCCGGCTTTGCGGCGACACATGCCGGCATCCGCATCGAGTTGCACGAAGGCGACAGCCAGGGCGTGGTGATGGCCGTGCTGGACGGCCGCGCCGACCTCGGCATCTTCGCCGAGCGCACACCGACACTGGGCCTGCAGACCATGCTCTACCGGCGCGACCGCCTGGTGTTGGTGGTGCCGGCCGCACACCCCCTGGCAGGGCGCGAGTCGATTGCCTTTGCCGAGGCCGCCGACTTCGACTTCGTCAGCCTGTCGGAAGGCACCTCGCTCGCCCAGCGCCTGGCGCTGGAGGCGCAGAACCTGGGCCGCGCGCTGCGCCTGCGCATCCACGTGCGCAGCTTCGACGCCATGTGCCAGATGGTGGCCGCCGGCCTGGGTGTGGCCGTGCTGCCCGACGCCGCCATCCAGCCGCACCTGCGTTCCATGGGGCTGCGCAGCATCGTGCTCACCGACCCCTGGGTCGAACGTGAACTGCTCATCGGCGCACGCGAGCTGAACGCGCTGCCGCGGCCGGTGCGGGCTTTGCTGGACCAACTGGTTGGGGCAGCTGGCTGAGCAGCCGGCTGAGCTTTCGCGTTTGTGGAAGGCTGCTCTCGCCGTTCGGTCATTCCGGGCCGGGCAAACGTTTCCCAGAATGCGCGCACCGCAGACCCGGAGCGCGCGCATGTCCGACACATCCCTTCCGCTGACACCCGCGGCCCTGGCCGGCCTGCGCGTGGTGGAGATGGGCCAGCTCATCGCCGGCCCCTTTGCCGGCAAGACCCTGGGTGACTTCGGCGCCGAGGTCATCAAGATCGAAGCCCCCGGCAGCGGCGACCCGCTGCGCAACTGGCGGCTGATCCAGGACGGCACCTCGGTGTGGTGGCAGGTGCAGTCGCGCAACAAGCGCAGCATCGCGCTGGACCTGCGCAGCGCCGAGGGGCAGGGCATCGCGAAGAAGCTCATCGCGCAGGCCGACGTGCTGATCGAGAACTTCCGCCCCGGCACGCTGGAAGGCTGGGGCATGGGCTACGAGGCACTCGCGCGCGACAACCCGGGGCTCATCATGTTGCGCATCTCGGGCTACGGCCAGACCGGGCCTTACCGGGACCTGCCGGGCTTCGGCGCCATCGGTGAAGCCATGGGCGGCCTGCGTCACCTCACCGGCGAGCCCGGCCAGGTGCCGGTGCGCTGCGGCATCAGCATCGGCGATACGCTGGCCGCGCTGCACGGCACCATCGGCGTGCTCACCGCGCTGTACCACCGCAAGGTCAACGGCGGGCAGGGCCAGGTCATCGACGTGGCGCTGACGGAAGCCGTGTTCAACGTGATGGAAAGCCTGGTGCCCGAGTACAGCGCCTTCGGTGCCGTGCGCGAACCGGCGGGCTCGGCCCTGCCCGGCATCGCGCCTTCAAACGCCTACCGCTGCAGCGACGGCGTGGTGCTGGTGGCCGGCAACGGCGACAGCATCTTCAAGCGCCTGATGAGCACCATCGGCCGCGACGACCTGGGCAACGACCCGACGCTGGCCGACAACGCTGGCCGCGTGGCGCGTGTGGCCGAACTCGACGCCGCCATCGGCGTCTGGACGGCCACGCGCACGGTCAGCGACGTGCTTCAGCAGCTGGGCGATGCCAAGGTGCCAGCCGGCCGCGTCTACACCGCCAAGGACATCGTGGAAGACCCGCATTACCGCGCCCGCGACATGATCCTGGCGCAGACCACGCGCGATGGCCACACGATGGCGGTACCGGGCATCGTGCCCAAGCTGCTGGGCACGCCGGGCAGCGTGCGCAGCTCGGCGCCGAAGCTGGGCGACGACACCGACGCGGTGCTGCGCGAGCTGAACTTCGGCGAACAGGACATTGCGGCGCTGCGCGCGCGAAAGGTGGTGGCATGAACACGACGACGGTCTGGAACGGTGCCGGCCGACGCATCCACATGCAGGAAGTGGGCACGCGCGACGGTCTGCAGGTGGAAGAGGCCTTCGTGCCGACCGAGGAGAAGGTCGCGCTCGTCAACGCGCTGTCGGCCGCCGGCCTGGCCAAGATCGAGGTCACCGCCTTCGTCTCGCCCAAGGCCATACCGGCGCTGCGCGACGCCGAGATCGTGCTGCGCGAGATCACGCGGCGCCCCGGCACCGTCTACAGCGCGCTGGTGCCCAACGTGCGCGGCGCCGAGCGCGCCATCGAGTCGCGCGCCGACGAGTTGAACCTCGTGATGTCGGCCAGCGAGAGCCACAACCTGGCCAACCTGCGCATGACGCGCGAGCAGAGTCTTGCAGCGCTGATGGAGGTGGCCGCCATTGCCAAGCAGGCCGGCGTGGCGGTGAACGTCTCGCTGTCGTGCAGCTTCGGTTGCCCGATGGAAGGCGACGTGGCGGTGGCCACGGTGCTGGACTGGTGCGCGCGTTACGTCGGCCAGATGGGGGCGCAGGCCGTGACGCTGTGCGACACCACCGGCATGGCCTACCCGCCGCAGGTGGCGGCGCTCACGCAGGCCTTCCGCGAGCGCTGGCCCACGACGGAGCTGACGCTGCACTTCCACAACACGCGCGGCCTGGGCCTTTCCAACGTGCTGGCCGCCATCGACGCCGGCGCCGACCGCTTCGACGCCTCGGTCGGTGGCATCGGTGGCTGTCCCTATGCACCGGGGGCCACCGGCAATGTCTGCACCGAAGAGGTCGTGCATGCGCTGGAGCTGATGGGCTACCAGACGGGCGTTGACCTGGCGCAACTCATCGCCGCCAGCAAGCGCCTGCCGGCACTGATCGGCCACGACACGCCGAGCCAGATCGTCAAGGCCGGGCGCCGGCTCGACCTGCATCGGCCGCCGGCCGACTTCGACGCCATCCGCGAACGCGCACTTTCCCGCTGACCCCACACCACGACAACGAAGGAGACACGCATGGCCCGCTATGACATTCACCTCAACGGCGCCAGGCGCCGTGTCGAGGCCGACAGCGACTCACCGCTGCTCTACGTGCTGCGCGACCAGCTCGGCAGGCACGGTCCGAAATTCGGCTGCGGCCTGGGCCAATGCGGAGCCTGCACCGTGCACGTCGACGGCCAGGCCGTGCGTTCGTGCAGCTACCCGGTGTCGGCGCTGGGCGCACGCAAGCTCACCACGCTGGAAGGGCTGGTGAAGGACGGCAAGCCCTCGGCGCTGCAGCAGGCCTTCATCGACGAGCAGGCGGCGCAGTGCGGCTACTGCATCAATGGCATGGTCATGCAGGCGGCCGACCTGCTCAAGCGCACACCGAAGCCCAGCGAGCAGCAGATCCGCGAGGGCCTGGCCATGAACCTGTGCCGCTGCGGTACGCACCAGCGCATCGTGCGTGCGGTGCAGCGCGCATCCGGCCAAGCCGTCACCGCATGATGAAGGAGCACAGCATGCCCAGCATCGCACGCAGGCAGTTCCTGGCCACCACCGGCGGCGCCCTGATCGTCGGCTTCACCTGGCACGCCCACAGCCACGCGGCCACGGCGCCCAGGCTCTCGCCACCCAAGGCCGTGGCCAAGGACCTGGTGGAGTCTTTCGTGGCCATCGCCGCTGATGGCGCCGTGACCATCCACGTCGGCAAGGTCGACCTGGGCACCGGCACGCGCACGGCGCTGGCGCAGATGGCCGCCGACGAACTGGATGTGCCGTTCGCGCGCATCACCATGGTCATGGGCGACACCGCCACCACGCCCGACCAGTGGATGACGGGCGCCAACCTCACCATCGCCCAGGGCGGCACCGAGCTGCGCCGCGCCTGCGCCACGGCGCGTGCCGCGCTGGTCGAACGCGGCGCCGCCAGGCTGGGCGTGACGGCGACCGACGTGGCCACCGCCGACGGCGCCGTGCACCTGAAGGCCGACCCCGGCAAGCGCGCGAGCTACGGCGAACTGGTGGTCGGCCAGCCGCTGGCGTTGAAAGTCGACGCCAAGGCGCCGTTGAAGAAGGCTGCCGACTACCAGGTCATCGGCAAGTCGCTGCCGCGCGTGGACATCCCCGACAAGCTCACCGGGGCCTTCACCTTCATGCAGGACTTCCGCCTGCCCGGCATGCTGCACGCCCGCGTGCTGCGGCCCGACGCCGTCGGCGCGCCGCTCTTGTCGGTGGACGACAGCGCAGCGAAGAAGGTCAACGGCTACGTGCGCACCGTGCGCAAGGAGAACTTCCTGGCTGTGCTGGCCAACACCGAGTGGGGCGCCATCAAGGCCATGCGCGCGATGAAGCTGCAGTGGGGCGAAGGCAGCGGCCTGCCCGAGCAAGCCACGGTCTTCGACCACTGGCGCAGCCGCCCGGTGGCCAAGCAGGAGATGACGCAGAAGGTGGGCGACGCCGAAGCGGCGCTGGTCGCCGCACCGCGCCGCGTGAAGGCGCGCTACGACTTTTCGGTGCAGACCCATGCCTCGGCGGGCCCCTCGTGCGCGGTGGCCGAGTTGAAGGACGGGGCGCTGACGGTGTGGTCGGCCTCGCAGGCCACGCACTCGCTGGTCGACGAGATCGCACCCATCGTCGGCCTGCCCAAGGAGCGCATCCGCATCCTCTACCTGGACGGCGCCGGCTGCTACGGGCGCAACGGCCATGAAGATGCCGCGGCCGATGCGGCACTCATCGCCACGCTCACGGGCCAGACCGTGCGCGTGCAGTGGATGCGGGACGACGAGACCGCGCGCGCACCCAAGAGCCCGCCGCGGTCGATGGACTTCGAGGCCGGCCTGGACGAGCAGGGCAACATCGTGGGCTGGAGCAGCGACTTCTGGATCGCCCTGAACCACATCGTGGCCTTCAAGCCGCTGGACTTCCCGCTGCTGGCGTCCACCGACATCGGCCGGCCGCGGCCGGGCAACTGGGTCGGCTTCCTGTTCCAGAACGCCGGCATCGGCTACACGCTGCCCCACGTGCGCGTGCAGACGCGGCATGTCGAGCAGGCCTTCTTCCGCAGCGCGCACCTGCGCAGCCCGGGGCGCATCGAGAACTCGTTTGCCAACGAGTCCTTCATCGATGAGCTGGCCCACGCCGCGCGTGTCGATCCCGCCGAATACCGCCTGCGCGTGCTGAAGGACGCGCGCGGCATCGCGGTGCTCAACAAGGCGCTCGAACGTGCGAAGTGGCAGCCGCGCGCCGGCATCAACCCGGCGTCCGGCAGCGGCGACGTGCAACGTGGCCGCGGCCTGGCCTACCTGCGCTACAACAACGCCACGACCTATGTCGCCGCGGTGGCCGAGGTGGCGGTGAACAGGGCCACCGGCGAGATCCGCGTCGAACGCGTCTGCGTGGCGCACGACTGCGGCCAGATCATCAACCCCGACGGCACCGTCAACCAGGTGGAAGGCGGCGTCATCCAGACCGTGAGCCGCACGCTGATGGAGCAGGTCACCTGGGACCGCCAGCAGGTGCTCTCGCGCGACTGGATCAGCTACCCCATCCTGCGCCATGACCAGGTGCCACGCGTGGAGGTCGAGCTCATCGACAGGCCTGGCGAACCTTCCTGGGGTGCCGGCGAGCCCACGGCCTGCGCCATACCGGCGGCCATTGCGAATGCCGTGTTCGACGCCACCGGTGCACGCCTGCGCACGGTGCCTTTCACGCCCGAACGCGTGAAGGCCGCGCTGGCCCAGCGCGTCACCGCCTAGCGCCTGCGGCCGGGGCCGCTGGCGGCCCGGCCTGCATTGATCCAGCGCAAGCCGGCGCTGGAAACGCGCCCGGCTCGTTCGCCAGAACGATGCCGCGGCCCGCCACCCTCGTCCTTCCGACGCGCCGCGGCTGACCGGCAGAAGGATGTTCGGCGCCACAGCGCCGCGGGACAGTCTCGTCATCCCCCCGACGAGTCTGTTCCATGGCCCATTCCCACCCTCCGATCCCGCGCCAGGCCTGGTCGGTGCTGATCGTCAGCACGCTGGCCTTCACCGTCTGCTTCATGGTGTGGATGATGTTCGGCGTCATCGGCATCCCGCTGAAGAAGACGCTGGGCCTGAACGCCACCGAGTTCGGCCTGCTCACCGCCACGCCGGTGCTCACCGGCTCGCTGATCCGCGTGCCGCTCGGCATCTGGACCGACAAGTACGGCGGCCGCATCGTGATGACGCTGCTGATGGCCGCCACCGTGCCCGCCATCTGGCTGATGGCCTATGCCACGGCCTACTGGCACTTCCTGGTCATTGGCCTCTTCGTCGGCCTGGCCGGCGGCAGCTTCTCGGTCGGCACGCCCTACGTGGCGCGCTGGTTCCCGAAGAGCCGCCAGGGCATGGCCATGGGTGTGTACGGCGCCGGTAACTCGGGCTCGGCGGTCAACAAGTTCGTCGCCCCCGCGCTGCTGGCCGCCTGGGGCTGGACGATGGTGCCGCAGGTCTATGCGGCCGTGATGCTGGGCACCGTGATCCTGTTCTGGATGGGCAGCAGCAGCGACCCGCGGCACCTGGTGCCGTCGCACACGAAGTTCAGCGACCAGCTGAAGATGCTGAAGGAGCCCAAGGTGCTGAAGTACTGCCAGTACTACAGCATCGTCTTCGGGGGCTACGTGGCGCTGGCGCTGTGGATGGTGCAGTACTACGTGGGCGAGTTCGGCTTGTCCATCCAGACCGCCGCGCTGCTGGCCGCCTGCTTCAGCCTGCCCGGCGGCGTGCTGCGAGCGGTGGGCGGCGTGCTGTCGGACAAGTACGGCGCGCACCAGGTCACCTGGTGGGTGCTGTGGGTGAGCTGGGTCTGCCTGTTCCTGCTGAGCTACCCGCAAACCGACATGACCATCCTCACGGTCAACGGCGCGCGCAGCTTCCACATCGGCCTGAACGTCTACCTGTTCACCGCGCTGATGTTCGTTCTGGGCATCGCCTTCGCCTTCGGCAAGGCCAGCGTCTTCAAGTACATCGGCGACGACTACCCGCACAACATCGGCACCGTCAGCGGCATTGTCGGTCTGGCCGGCGGCCTGGGCGGCTTCGTGCTGCCCATCCTGTTCGGCGCGCTGATGGACCTCACCGGCATCCGCTCCAGCGCCTTCATGCTGATGTACGGCGTGGTCTGGGTGTCGCTGATCTGGATGTATTGGACCGAGGTCCGCCAGACCGAAATGATGGGCGCCAACGCGCCAGCCTCACCGCTGTCGCGCAGCTTCGCGCGCTGAGCGGGTGCAAGGAGAACAGACCATGAATGCCACCACCCCGGCGAGCGCCGCACCCGCACGCACGGCCGGCAGCGCCGACATCGCTGACTGGCGTCCGGAAGACGACGCCTTCTGGAACAGCAGCGGCAAGAAGACCGCCTACCGCAACCTCTGGATCTCGGTGCCCGCGCTGCTGTGCGGCTTCGCGGTCTGGGGCATGTGGGGAATCATCACCGTGCAGATGCTCAACCTGGGCTTCCCCTTCACCCAGGCCGAACTCTTCACGCTGACGGCCATCGCCGGCATCTCTGGCGCCACCATGCGCATCCCGGCGTCCTTCCTCATCCGGCTGGCCGGCGGGCGCAACACCATCTTCCTGACCACCGCCATGCTGCTGGCGCCGGCCATCGGCACCGGCATCTGCCTGCAGCACAAGGACTGGCCACTGTGGGCCTTCCAGCTGATGGCGCTGTGGTCGGGTGTGGGCGGCGGCAACTTCGCCAGCTCCATGTCCAACATCAGCACCTTCTTCCCCAAGCGTCTGCAGGGCACGGCGTTGGGCCTCAACGCCGGCCTGGGCAACTTCGGCGTGACGACGATGCAGATCGTGATCCCGCTGGTGATGACGGTGGGCCTGCTCGGCAGCTTCGGCGGCGAGCCCATGACGCTGGTGAAGGACAGCGGCTGGATCTTCGGCAAGATCGCCGCCGGCACGCCGACCTGGATCCAGAACGCGGGCTTCGCCTGGGTGCTGTCGCTGGTGCCGCTGGCCGTGCTGTGCTGGTTCGGCATGAACAACCTGAAGACGGTGTCGCCGAACACGGGCTCGCCCCTCACCGCCTTCGCGAAGATCACCTACCTGTACACGCTGGCCTTCGTGCCTTCGATCTTCATGCTCTGGCTCTACCTGCCCCAGCCGACGGGCCTGGGCCTGCTGAGCATGTGGGTGGCCATCCCGCTGGACGTGCTGCTGGCGCTGGGCGTGATGAAGCTGGCCGCCTTCGGCGAGATGAAGGAGGGTGTGGCCAAGCAGTTCGCCATCTTCCGCAACAAGCACACCTGGTCGATGACTGCGCTGTACATCGTGACCTTCGGCTCCTTCATCGGCTTTTCGATGGCGCTGCCGCTGTCCATCACGGTGATCTTCGGCATCAGCCACGTGCCCGATGCGAGCGGCGTGCTGCAGCACACGCTGAAGAACCCGAACGCGCCATCGGCACTGACCTATTCCTGGATCGGTCCCTTCGTCGGCGCCGCGGTGCGGCCGCTGGGCGGCTGGATTTCGGACAAGCTGGGCGGCTCCATCGTCACGCAGGTGATCTCGGCGGTGATGGCGGCGGCCTCGGTGGCAGTGGGTTACGTGATGATGCAGGCCTACGGCTCGGCCACGCCCGAGCAGTACTTCCCGATGTTCCTGGGCCTGTTCATGTTGCTGTTCTTTGCCAGCGGCATCGGCAACGGCAGCACCTTCCGCACCATCGGCGTCATCTTCGACCGCACGCAGGCCGGCCCCGTGCTGGGCTGGACCTCGGCCATCGCGGCTTATGGTGCCTTCGTCGCGCCGGTGATCATCGGCGCGCAGATCAAGGCCGGCACGCCGCAGAACGCGATGTACGGCTTCGCGGTGTTCTACGCGCTGTGCCTGGGCCTGAACTGGTGGTTCTACCTGCGCCGCGACGCTGACGTGAAGAACCCCTGAAGCCGGGGCCCAACTCACGCCATGTCTGCGATGCCCATGATCCCGCACTGGAACCCCGAGGACCGCGGGTTCTGGGACCGCGCCGGCCATGCCGTGGCGCGGCGCAACCTGTGGCTGTCGATTCCGGCGCTGACGCTGGCCTTTGCGGTGTGGATGCTGTGGTCGGTGGTGGTGGTGCAGTTGCCTGCGGCGGGCTTCCACTACTCCACCAACCAGCTGTTCTGGCTGACCGCCTTGCCGGCGCTGTGCGGTGCCACGCTGCGCATCTTCTATGCCTTCGCGGTGCCGCTGTTTGGCGGCCGCCGTTTCACCGCACTGGCCACCGCCAGCTTGTTGCTGCCGGCGCTGGGCCTGGGCTTCGCGGTGCAGGACCCCGGCACGCCCTACGAAACCATGGTCGTGCTGGCGCTGCTGTGCGGCCTGGGCGGCGGCAACTTCGCCAGTTCGGTGGCGCACATCAGCTTCTTCTACCCGAATGCGCACAAGGGTTACGCCCTGGGCCTGAACGCCGGGCTCGGGCATCTGGGCATTTCGCTCGTGCAGCTGGTGGTGCCGCTGGCCATCGCCGGCAGCCTCTTCGGTGCGCTGGGCGGCGTGCCGCAGGCCACGGCGCAGGGGCCGATGTGGCTGCAGAACGCCGGCTTCGTGTGGGTGCCCTTCATCGTGATCAGTGCCCTGGCCGCCTGGTTCGGCATGGACGACCTGGCCGACGCCAAGGCCTGCTTCGCCGAGCAGGCCGTGATCTTCACGCGCAAGCACAACTGGCTGATGTGCTGGCTGTACGTGGGCAGCTTCGGCAGCTACATCGGCTACTCGGCCGGGCTGCCGATGCTGATGCAGAGCCAGTTCGCGCAGGACCATGCCTGGCAGCTGGCGGGGCTGGGCCCGCTCATCGGCGCCTTGCTGCGCCCGCTGGGTGGCTGGCTGGCCGACCGCGTGGGCGGCGGGCGCGTCAGCTTCTGGGTCTTCGTGGCGCTGGCTCTGGGTGTGCTGGGCGTGATGCTGGGCCTGCCGCGCGCGGGGCAGGGTGGCCACTTCGGCGGCTTCCTGGCGAGCTTTGCGCTGCTCTTCGCGGCTTCGGGCATCGGCACCGGCAGCAGCTTCCGCATGATCCCGTGGATCTTCGTCACCGAACGCCGCCGCGCTGCCGGCCCGCTGGCCACCGAGCAGGCGCAGGCGGTGAAGGAAGGCAACGTGGAAGCCGCGGCCGCACTGGGTTTTGCCAGCGCCATCGGAGCCTACGGCGGCTTCTTCATCCCCAAGAGCTATGGCACCGCCATCACCCTGACGGGCAGCGTCGACGCCGCGCTGCTCGTCTTCTTCGCCTTCTACCTGAGCTGCATCGCGCTGACCTGGTGGCACTACAGCCGCCGCAACGCCCCCATGCCCTGCTGACATCTTTCGCCGAGGACCCGACCATGAGCCACTTTCTCGACCGACTCACCCACTTCGCGCTGCCCAAGGAAGCCTTCTCGGGCGAGTTCGGTCTCACCACCGGCGAAGACCGCACCTGGGAAGACGCCTACCGCAACCGCTGGGCGCACGACAAGATCGTGCGCAGCACACACGGCGTGAACTGCACCGGCAGTTGCAGCTGGAAGATCTATGTCAAGGGCGGCATCGTCACCTGGGAAACCCAGCAGACCGACTACCCGCGCACGCGCTGGGACATGCCCAACCACGAGCCACGCGGCTGCGCGCGCGGCGCCAGCTACAGCTGGTACCTGTACAGCGCCAACCGCGTGAAGTACCCGATGGTGCGCGGCCGGTTGCTGGAGCGCTGGCGCGCGGCGCTGAAGACGGCCAGGACACAAGGCAAGGACGCGGTGGACGCCTGGGCCACCATCGTCGAGGACGACGCGGCGCGGCGTGACTACCAGAAGGT
>JANNFE010000240.1:0-2165 GCA_031379415.1 Betaproteobacteria bacterium
GGCACGGGCGACGCAGCGGCCGGCGCCACGCCACGCGCACCCGCCGCCGCTTCGGTGCCGGAGTCGAAGGACTGCGCGGCCGCATCGGGCCGCTGCACATTGCGCAGCACGCGCGGAGTGATGGACAGCACGATCTCGGTCTTGGCCTCGTCGTCGGCCTGGTTGCCGAAGAGCCGGCCGAGCACCGGCACGTCACCCAGGCCCGGCACCTTGTTCGCGCTGCGCCGGTCTTCGTCGCTGATGAGGCCGGCCAGCACCTGGTTCTCGCCGTCCTTCAGGCGCAGCACGGTGCTCGCCGTGCGCGTGCCGATCTGGTAGGCCAGCGTGCCCGACTTGGTCTGCACCTGACTGATGATGTTGCTGACCTCCAGCGCGATGCGGATGGCAACCTCGTCGTCCAGGTAGATGGTGGGCTCGACATCCAGCTTCAGGCCCACGTCCACGTAGGTCACCGACTCCGACACGAAACCGGTGCTCGTGCTGGTGGTGGTGATGTTGGGCACGCGCTCGCCGATGTGGATGCGCGCCTTCTCGCGGTTGCGCGCGCGGATGCGCGGGTTGGCCAGGATGTTGGCGTCGGTGTCGGCGTTGCGGGCGGTGATGCCGATGCCGCCGATGGCTGCACCCGTGCTGGACGAGTTCAGGTTGCGCAGGTCGGCCAACGTCAGCGTGCCGCCGCTGGCCGCCGGCAGCGGGCTCAGCGTCAGCTGGTCGGGCCAGCGCACGCCCAGGTCGAGCAGGCGCGTGCGCTTGACCTCCAGCACTTCCACTTCAAGCATGACCTCGGCCTCGGGCACGTCGTGCAGCGCCACCACCTTGGCCGCCAGGCGGATGGCCTGCGGCGTGTCGCGCACGATGACCAGGTTGAGCTTCTCGTCGACCACCGCCTCGCGCACCTTCAACAGCTGCTTGAGCGTGGCCGCCACGGTCTTGGCCTCGGCATTGGCCAGGTAGAAGCTGCGCACCGCCAGCGTCTGGTACTCGCGCTGCTTGGGCGCGGTGTTGGGGTAGATGAGCACCGAGTTGGCGTCGAGCACGCGCTGGTCGAGCTGGTTGCTCACCAGCAGCATCGACAAGGCCGCCTCGATGGTGGCGTTTTTCAGGAAGATGGTGGCCTTCTGGTCGCTGCGCACCTCGCGGTCGAGCACGAAGTTCAGGCCGGCGCTGCGCGACAGCACCTCGAAGATGGTGCGCAGCGCGGTGTCGCGGAACTCGATCGAGATGGGCTTGCGATAGGCCTCGGCCAGCGCACGTTCTGCTGCCTCGCCGGGCTCGGGCGCGCTGGCGTCGTCGGCCTGCTGCATGAGCTGGCGCGCGCGGCGCAGGCCGGGTGCTTCGATGAGCAGCGGGCGCAGCAGCGTGCGCACCTGCTCCCACTGCTTGGCGCTGGCCGCGGTCTCGGCCTGGCGCAGCAACACGTCCCAGCGGCGCTGACGCTCGACTTGGCGCTCGCCCTGCAGCGCACGGTCATGGCCGGGCGCGAAGGCCAGCACCTCGGCAAAACCTTGTGCGGCGCTGTCGAGCTGGCCGCGTTCCAGCGCCTGCTCGGCGCGCGCGAGCTGCTGGCTGAGCAGGCGTTCACGCGTGCGCGTGCTGGCGATGCGGTACTCGGCCGAACCGGGCTCCAGCGCCGAGGCGCGGTTGAAGTCGTCGAGCGCGGCGCGCAATTCGCCCTGCGCCACCTTGCGCTGGCCCTCGCGGTAGGCGTCCTGCGCGGCACAGCCGCCGAGCAGCACGCAAGCCACCACGGCCAGCACCCAGGCGGCGAGGCGGCGTGAGCGGGAGGACGGCAGCAGGGTCATGGTGGATCGAGTGTACGTAGGCATCTGGTCGAGGTTCAGTGCGCCGGGCCGATGTCGAGCGCCTGCGTCTGGCCGGTGGGCAGGTGGCGCAGCGTGGCCCTGGGCGGCTCGATCTTCTCGACGCGCCAGGCGGCTTCCAGCGTGTCGCCTTCGCGGACGATGAAGGCGTTGTCCTGGCGGCCGAGGTAGAGCTCCCAGGTCTCGGCTTCGAGCTTCTTGCCGAGGAACAGGTAGGGCACCGGCGGTGCCGACGGTGGCGGCGCCGAAGCCGGCGCCGCGGGCGGCGCGGGCTTGGCCACGGGCGGAGGCGGCTGGCGCCAGGCGGGCGTGGCAAAGAGATCGGCCCGCGGCGGCAGCGCGGCG
>JANNFE010000270.1:0-17418 GCA_031379415.1 Betaproteobacteria bacterium
GTGCTGGTGGAACTGGCCGCCGGCCATGCCGACACCGTGATGCCCGGCTACACGCACATGCAGGTGGCGCAGCCGGTCAGCTTCGCCCACCACCTGCTGGCCTACGTGGAGATGTTCGCGCGCGACGCCGAGCGGCTGCAGGACGTGAGGAAGCGCACCAACCGCCTGCCGCTGGGCGCCGCCGCACTGGCCGGCACCAGCTACCCGCTGGACCGCGAGCGCGTGGCGAAGTCGCTGGGCTTCGACGACATCTGCCACAACAGCCTGGACGCCGTGAGCGACCGCGACTTCGCGCTCGAATTCAGCAGCTTCGCGGCCATCTGCATGGTGCACGTGTCGCGGCTGGCCGAGGAGATCGTGCTCTGGATGAGCCAGAACTTCGGCTTCATCGACCTGGCCGACCGCTACTGCACGGGCTCGTCCATCATGCCGCAGAAGCGCAACCCCGACGTCGCCGAACTGGCGCGCGGCAAGAGCGGCCGCGTGGTCGGCCACCTGATGGGCCTGCTGACGCTGATGAAGGGCCAGCCGCTGACCTACAACAAGGACAACCAGGAAGACAAGGAGCCGCTCTTCGACACCGTGGACACGCTGGCCGACACGCTGCGCATCATGGCCGAGATGGTGGGTGGCATCGTGGTCAAGGCCGACGCCATGGAGCGCGCCGCACTGAAGGGTTACGCCACCGCCACCGACCTGGCCGACTACCTGGTGAAGAAGGGCCTGCCCTTCCGCGACGCGCACGAGGCCGTGGCCCATGCCGTGAAGCTGGCGCTGCAGCAGGGCGTGGACCTGTCGGCGCTGCCGCTGGCCACGCTGCAGGGCTTTCACCCGGCCATCGGCGAAGACGTGTACGCGGTGCTCACGCTGCGCGGCTCGCTGGCGGCGCGCAACGTGGCGGGCGGCACCGCGCCGGCACAGGTGCTGGCGCAGGTGGCGAGGCACCGCGCCCGCTTGGCGGGGTGAGGGCGTGACGCGGGCACGGGCGAAGAGACCCGACGCCGCGGCTGAGCCGACCGTGGCCACGCGCTTGTCGGCGGCCGATGTCGAGACGATCCTTGCCGTCACGCGCGCCCTGGCGGCGCCCTTCGACCTGCACAGCATGCTCGAGCAGGTGGCAGCCGAGGCCTGCTCGGTTCTGCGCGCCGAGCGCGCTTCGGTCTGGTTGTACGACGCCCGGCACGACGATCTCTACATCGAGGTGGCACGCGACCTGGGCGCCTTGCGCCTGCCGCTGGGCAAGGGACTGGCCGGCGTCTGCGCGCGTGACCGGGTCACGATCAACGTGCCCGACTGCTATGCCGACGCACGATTCAACCGCAGCATCGACGAGCAGACGGGCTTCAAGTCCCGTTGCTGCCTGACGCTGCCGCTGGTGGACCACCGCGGCGAACTGGTGGGTGTGATGCAGGTGCTGAACAAGGTCGGCTGCTTCGACGCCGCCGACCTTGCCCTGGCCGAGGCCCTGGCGGCCCAGTGCGCCGTGGCGCTGTCACGCGTGCGCATGACCGCGGACCTGCTGGCCGGGCAGATGTTGCGGCAGGAGATGGAACTCGCCAGCGCCGTGCAGCGCAGCACCTTGCCGGAGCAGATGCCCGATGTGCCCGGCTACGAGATGCACGCCGTGTTCCTGCCGGCTTCGCTGACGGGCGGCGACATCTTCGACCTCGCGCTCATCGAGCAGGGCCTGCTGATCCTGCTGGGCGATGCCACGGGCCATGGCCTGGCGCCAGCGCTGACGGTGACGCGCATGCACGCCATGCTGCGCATGGCCTTCCGCATGGGCGCCGATCTCGAAACCGCCTACCGGCACGTCAACGACCTGCTCGTCTCATCGGTGCCCGATGCGCGTTTCGTCACGGCGTGCATCGCACTGCTCGACCCGGCCACACACCGCGTGCGCATGCTCAGCGGCGGGCAGGGGCCGATTCTCAAGTTCGACGCCCGGCAGCAGCGCTGCGTAGCCTTCGGCCCCCATGGCCTGCCTCTGGGGGCGATGCCGCTCACCCAGTTGCGCCCGACCGCCGAGTTCACGATGGAACCCGGTGACTGGTTCGTGCTGCTGTCGGACGGCGTGTTCGAATGCCATGGCCCGCAAGGCGACATGCTGGGCCGCCCGCGCGTCGAAGAGCTGGTGCTTGAAGGCGCCGCCGACACGCCGGTCGAACTGGCCCGGCTCCTGCTGGCCGAAATCGCCCGCTTCGGCGGCGGCATGGCGCAGGACGACGACATCACGATGGTGCTGGTCAAGCGCACCGCTGTGCGCTGACAGCCGGGCGCTCAGGACGGCGGGGCGTCGATCGCGACCGTCATGACGTTGCGGCCTTCCTCGCGGGCATAGCGACACGACCGGGCGTAGTGCTGGATCAGGAACAGGCCCAGGCCGCCCGGCACTGCCTCGTCCAGACTCGCCGGACGTGGCGCTTGCCGGTGACCCGTGGGGTCGAAAGGCGGGCCGTCGTCATCGAAGCGCAGGGTGATGACGTCCCGCCTCACCGCCACGCGCAGACCCACCGGCGAGCGCGTGCCGTGCTTGAAGACATTGGTCAGCCACTCTTCGAGCACCAGTTCCACCGCGTAGACGATGGCGATGCTCTGGCTGAAGCCCGGCACCTGGCTCAGGTGCGCGAGCACGCGCAGCCGCGTGCGCTCGAGTGATTGCAGGTCGGCGTCGACGAGCAACTCAAGCGCGGGGCCGGTTTCCATGGCAACGACACGGCCGCGCCCGCGCCTTCAAGGCGCCAGCACCGCCAGGGCTTCGTCGCGCTCGACGAACATCGGGATCAGCGTGTCCACCGCCGCAGTCTCCAGCATTTCGCGCACCGGCCCTGCGGGCACGACCAACAGCAGCCGAAGTTGCCGCGCCCGCATGGTCTTGGCCGCCGTGATGAGCAAGCGCACGCCCATCGAAGACACGAAGGTCACGCCCGACAGATCGACCAGTGCGTGCTTGCCGCTCGAGAGCGCCGCCGCATTGAACCGCGTCTCCACGGCATCGACGCCGACAGAGTCCAGGCGCCCGATGAGCTCGACGCCTGCCGCAGGACCGGGCAGTTCAGTGACCCGCAATTCCATGTGCCTGGCTCCTGCAACAAGGACGGCAAAACGCCGCCCGAACCCACAAGTGCACCGCAGTCACGTTACAGGAACGTGACAGCCACGGTCGAGCAATCGTCGTCGAGCGGACCATCGCCGACAGCGGTCCTCAGCGAGCGATAGTGCCGCTCGTGCACCAGCACATGACGGCCGATCTGCAGCATGCTCCCGACGCCGAGTCGGGCGCTGGCCCGCACGCGCCGACCGGCGGCGTAGGTACCGTTGGTGGAGCTCAGGTCCGTGACCACCAGCGCCCACTCTCCCGCCACCGCACGCACCGTGCAGTGCTGGCTCGAGACCTCGGTGTCGTCGAGCACCAGGTCGCAGTTCGAGCGGCGCCCCATGGTGAACGCTGCGGTGTCGACGCGGTGGCGGCGGCCGATGTCGGCGCCTTCGACACCCCGCAGGGAATGCACCCAGTCGTCGCCCGGCGGCCTGCCGGCCAGCCGGCCAGCGGCGGCCGGATCATGACGCGGATCTGGGTCGTCCCGGTGTCCTCGGGCTCCGCGGTGTCAGGCGATGGCAGCATGCGGACATGAGGCGTAAGGGGCAAGGCTGCGGGGCGGCAGCGGCCGATTATCCGAGCGCTGCAACGGCGTTCACCGCACCTGTTCGCACACCGCCCCGTGAAGCCGCTGCGTTGGCCGGGTCCACGCAGGTGGTGGCAGGCCTTGTGTGGCCCGCCGGCTCATGAGTCGGGCGGCTGCCCCTTGTCGAACACCACGCGCCAGAGCCCGGGTGCCTCCTGGCGCCAGATCGAGTTGAAGCGCCCGATGGGCTTGCCCGCCGGGTCGCGCACCGGGCCCGTGCTCAGCGCCAGCGTGCCGTCGCCGAGCACCTCCACGCGGTCGGGCTCCCAGGAAAAGGGCGCCTTCGGCCCGTCGAAGAAGGGTTTCCACGCCGCCGCCACAGCGGCCTTGCCGCGGTGCACCTGCTGGCTGCCGAAGAACACCGCCTGCTCCGACAGCAGCGCGCTGAAGTCCGCGAACATGCGCTCGGCCATGCTGCGCGCGAAGGCGCGTTCGGCGTCCATCACCTGGCGTGCCAGCAAGGCGGTATCGGTCTGTGCCCGCACGGCGCCTCCGATGAGCAGGCCTGCCAGCAGGATGTGGCGGCGCTTCATCATTCGAACTTGATGCGGGTGGCCTCGATCCGCAGCCGGTCGGCCGAGAGCTGGCCCCTGACCTCGACGCGGCGGCCCACCACCAGGTTGACCGCGCTGCCATTGTCGTAGATCAGCCCGGCGCGTGCGGTGCTGATGGTCACCGTGCGCAGGGTGATGGTCCTGGCGCCGCTGTCCACGGCCTGGATCGGCCCGCTGATCTCGAATTCGCGGCCGTCCTCTTCCGCGTCGGTCTTGATCTTCACCTCGGTGGCGCGCAGCGTGCCGGCGCGCAGGTTGCCTTTGACCTCCACGCGCACGCCCAGGCCCAGGGCGGCCTGGCCGTCGGGAAAGCGGGCGTTGCTGGCATCCACCGGCCGGCCATTGAGCCTGAAGCTGGTGGCCGAGGTGTAGTTGGTGATCAGGCCCTTCAGGCTGGCACCGTCGGCGTCGGCCAGGGCCTGCAGCGCCAGCGCGAAGGACAGCACTGGCCAGCGTCCGAGCACCGGCGTCGATGTCACGCGCAGGCGCACGTACTGGCCCACGGCCAGGTCGGCCGGCACGCCACTGGCGGTGCCGTAGGCGTAGACGGTGTTGCCGATGCGCAGCGTGCGCGCGCTGGTGTCCAGTTGCGCCACCGGGCCGCGCAGCTGCACGCTGGCGCCGGGCGCCGCCAGGGCCACGCGCTTGGCGCGGTAACGCGCGCCTGCCGGGTCGTAGGCCGCGAAGACCTCCACCGCAACGCCGACGCCCAGGCTGTTCAGCCCGCCCAGCGCTTCATCGAACACGGTGGTCACATCGACCACCACGCGCTGGCCCAGCAGGCTGAAGGCGTTGCCGGCCACGTCCACGCTGCTCACCGGGCCGCGCAGTTCGCTGTCGTAGCGGATGCGGCTGGCCACTGCGGTGGCGCCGGTGCTGGTGGTGCTGATCTCGCCGCTGTCCACCTCCACCGTCATGCCCAGGCGCAGGTCGTCGCGGCTGCGTCGGACGCCGTCGCCGTCTTCCACCGTGGCCGTGGTGTCGTCGAAGCGCACGTCGTTGACGATGACCGAGCCGAAGCCGGTGATCGGGCCCGCGGCGAATGAACCCGTGCCGCCGGAACCGACGCCACCGCCGCAAGCGCCTACCACCAACGTGGTGAGGAAGGCGGCGCACAGGCTCCACAGCGGCCAGCGCGTGGTCTTCTTCGTCATGGTCATGGCTCCTTGCGGACGCGCCGCCGCCGCGCCGGCACGGCGGCCGGTGGCGGCGTCTCGGCGCCCTCGTGATAGGTGTACAGGCCCACCCGAAGGCGGCCCTGCGCGGGGGGCTGAACCTGCGCGTCGGCCTCGACGCGCGCTTCCAGCGCCGGCACCAGTTCGGCCAGCAGCGCCTGCCATTGCGCGCGCACGGCCGGCCGGATGGAGGCGATGGACGCCGCCGTCAGGCCGTCGGCAAACACCGCCTGCTCGAAGTGCGCGCGGTCATCTTGCAGCACGTTGTCGACGGCAGCGCGCAGGTGGTCGCCGACGTTGTCGCCCAGGAAGCCGAGCATGCGCACGCGGTCGCCCTGCGGCACGAAGGCCTCGCGCGACAGCGCCACCGTGTCGGCCGCCACGTCCCAGGTGGCCAGGCCCAGGCGGCACAGTTCGTCGAGCAGGCTGCGCGGGTGCACGTCGCGCGTGACAGCCTGCGCCAGGGTCTCGAAGCTGGGTTCGGCACCTTGGCGCGGCAGCAGGCGCGGTGCACCGTCGGCGGCCTTGTAGGGGTGTTGCGTGCGCCAGTGCGTGAACACTTCAGCCGCCACCGAACGCGTGCGCGTCACGGCACGCGGCTGCGCCTGCATGAGGCGCGTGACCTCGCGGCGGTTGATGCCGGTGGCCGTGCTGACACGGCTGACCTTGCGGTGCGGCAACAGGCCCGGGTGGGCCTGATCGGCGGCCCCGACGAATGCGCGTTTGAGCATCTCTTCCACCGGTGCGTAGGGCAGCCCGCGCGCCACCGCCAGCCGTGCCACGGCAGACATGAGCCCGGCCACCGCGTCGTGCAGCGCCTGTTCTTCGGTGCTGCCGTCGACGGGGCCGGGGGTGGCGGGTGCGGGGTGGCGTGGCTTCATGCGGGGGCGTGCGGGCGGCAGCCACTGTAGCCGCCGCCCCGCCTTCCCTTCTCCAGGAAATGGGGCTCCGCCACTTTCCTTGATCCCCGCGGGTGACGGCCGGCTTGGGCCGGCCCTGGGGCGCTCAATTCTTGAAGTCGATGCGGCGTGCTTCCAGATGCGTGCGGTCGGCCGACAGCACGCCGTGCACTTCCACGCGCTTGTTCACCGCCAGGTCGGCGACGCTGCCGTCCTTGTAGGTGACCGTGCCGCCGTACCAGACGTTGACGCCGCGCAGCGCGAAGGTCTTGGCCGTGGTGTCGATGCTGGCGATGGGGCCGTGCAACTCCAGCCGGCGCATGCCACCGTCGCGCCGGTCTTCGATCTCCACCTGGGTGGCCACGAGCACACCGCCCACGATGCTGCCTTCGGCTTCGACACGCGCGCCGAGCACGATGCCGGCAGTGCCGTCAGGAAAGCGCGCCGCGCTGGCATCGACCTTCAGGCCGTTGATCTCGAAGGCCGTGCTCGACGTGACGCTGCTGATCACGCCTTCGACATGTGCTTCGGACGCGACGTCACCGGGGCCGCGGATGCCGCTGCCCACGCGCGTGGCGACCCAGGCGCCATTGACCTGCGTCGTCTGCAGCAGCACGCGCACGATGCGGCCGTTGTTCAGCGTGATGGGCACGTTGGCGACACCGGCGTAGGAGATGAGCTCGCCGCCGAGCCTGAAGGTCCTGGCCGCGGTGTCGAGATCGGCCACCACGCCGCGCAGGCGGTAGAAGGCCGGGCTGGCCTTGGGCTCGATGCGCGTGGCGGTAACGCGGCGGGTATTGGGGTCGAAGATGCCATGCACCTCGACCACCGCACCGGCCGTCAGCGCCGACAGGCCGCCCGCCAGGCTGCTGTCGAACACCGTGGCCGAAGTGACGAGCACGGTTTGCCCCAGCACCACGACGGTAGATGCCGCGATGTCGATGGCGCCCACGGGGCCGACGACTTCGCTGCCGAAGCGGATGCGCTGCGCGACGGCGGTGCCGAGCACACGGTCGATTCGGCTGCCTTCCAGTTCCACCACCATGCCCAGCTTGAGGTCGCTGCTGCGGTAGGCCACGCCGTCGTCGTCGGTGACGGTGGCATTGCTGTCGTCGTAGCGCACGCCACCCACCACCAACGAGCCGAAGCCGCTGATGGCGCCCAGCGTGTAGCTGGCCGCTGCCGTGGGGGTGGGCGGCGCCGTGGTGGCGCTGCCGCCATCACTGCCGCCGCCGCATGCGACGAGCACCGCCGAAGCAGTGGCGGCGAGCATGGCCGTCAGCGCCACGCGCCGGCCGGAAGAGAAATTGCGGAACGAAGGCTTCATGGAGGGTCTCCTGTGCAGGCACTGCAGCCGGGTGGCCACAGCATGGGTCGACTATAAATGTATACTTCGCACATTTATATGTCGAAGTGTTGCTGGTTGGCGCTGAATGCAGATCGGCGCCTTGCAGCTGTATGAACACACAGCCCACACTCGAGCCCATGCCCCGGCAGCGCTGGATCGCCCACCTCGACATGGACGCCTTCTATGCGTCGGTGGAACTGCTGCGTTACCCCGAACTGGCGGGCCAGCCGGTGGTCATCGGCGGTGGCCGGCGCCACCAGCCGGTGCTGCTGCCCGACGGCACGCGGCGCTTCGCCACCCTGGCCGGCTACGCCGGGCGCGGCGTCGTCACCACCGCCACCTACGCGGCGCGCGACCACGGCGTGCACTCCGGCATGGGCCTGATGAAGGCCGCCGCGCGCGCGCCGATGGCCGTGCTGCTGCCCACCGACTTCGAGAGCTACCGCCGCTACTCGCGCCTGTTCAAGGCCGCGGTGGCCGAGGTGGCGCCGGTCATCGAGGACCGCGGCATCGACGAGATCTACATCGACCTCACCGACGTACCCGGCGCGCAGGATGCCGTGGGCCACGACGCCGCCGGTGGCGTGCGCGGCGTGGCGCAGGAGATCCGCAACAACGTCAAGCGCGCCACGGGTCTGACCTGCTCCATCGGCGTCACGCCCAACAAGCTGCTGAGCAAGATCGCCAGCGAACTGGACAAACCCGACGGCCTGACGGTGCTGACCCAGGCCGAACTGCCGACGCGCGTGTGGCCGCTGGCGGTGCGGCGCATCAACGGCATCGGGCCCAAGGCCGGGGCCAAGCTGGGCGCTTTGGGCATCAGGACCATCGGCGACCTGGCCTTGCGCGACAAGGCCGATCTGACCCAGCACTTCGGCCGCGCCTACGGCCGCTGGCTGCACGACGCCGCGCATGGCGTGGACGACCGGCCGCTGGTGACGCACGGCGAGCCGGTGTCGATGAGCCGCGAGACCACCTTCGACCGCGACCTGCACGCCGTGCACGACCGCGCCGAGCTGACGCGCATCTTCACCGAGCTGGCCAGCCAGGTGGCCACCGACCTGCAGCGCAAGGGCTACGCCGGCCGCACCATCGGCATCAAGCTGCGCTTCGACGACTTCAAGACCGTCACGCGCGACCTCACGCTGCCCGCAGCCGTGGCCGACGCCGCGGCCATCCGCCATGCCGCCGGGCTGTGCCTGAAGCGCGTGGAACTGAGCCGCCGCCTGCGGCTGCTGGGGGTGCGCGCGGGCTCGCTGGTGAAGCTCTAGTGCTCTGTAGTATCCACGGCCGAGGAGCCCCCCCCCATGACCGTGATCACCACCATCGAAGACCTGCGCATCCTGGCCCAGAAACGCGTGCCGCGCATGTTCTACGACTACGCCGACAGCGGCAGCTGGACGGAAAGCACCTACCGCGCCAACAGCAGTGACTTCCAGAAGATCAAGCTGCGCCAGCGCGTGGCCGTGAACATGGAAGGCCGCAGCACGGCCGCGCAGATGGTGGGCATCGACGTTGCCATGCCGGTGGCCATCGCGCCCACCGGCCTGACGGGCATGCAGCATGCCGATGGCGAGATCCTGGCGGCGCAGGCGGCCGAGGCCTTCGGCGTGCGCTTCACGCTGTCGACCATGAGCATCTGCAGCATCGAGGACATCGCCGCGCACACGAAGCAGCCGTTCTGGTTCCAGCTCTACGTCATGCGCGACCGCGACTTCATCGAAAGGCTGATCGACCGCGCCAAGGCCGCGAAGTGCGACGCACTGGTGCTCACGCTGGATTTGCAGATCCTGGGCCAGCGCCACAAGGACCTGAAGAACGGTCTCTCGGCGCCACCCAAGCTCACGCTGGCCAACATCCTGAACATGGCCACCAAACCGCGCTGGTGCCTGGGCATGGCGGGTACGAAGCGGCGCCAGTTCGGCAACATCGTGGGCCATGTGAAAGGCGTCACCGACATGGCCAACCTGGCCGCCTGGACGGCGGAGCAGTTCGACCCGCGCCTGAACTGGGGCGACGTGGAGTGGATCAAGCAGCGCTGGGGCGGCAAGCTCATCCTGAAAGGCATCCAGGACGTGGAAGACGCGCGCCTGGCGGTGCAAAGCGGCGCCGATGCGCTGATCGTCAGCAACCACGGCGGCCGCCAGCTCGACGGCGCGCAGAGCAGCATCGAGGCGCTGCCGGCCATCGTGGCCGAGGTGGGCAGCCAGATCGAGGTGCACATGGACAGCGGCATCCGCAGCGGGCAGGACGTGCTGAAGGCCATCGCCCTGGGTGCCAAGGGCACCTACATCGGCCGCGCCTTCCTCTACGGCTTGGGCGCCATGGGCGGCCCGGGCGTGAGCAAGGCGCTGGAGATCATCCACAAGGAGCTGGAGCTGACCATGGCCTTCTGCGGCCGCACGAAGGTGGCCGATGTGGACCGCAGCATCCTGCTGCCGGGGACCTTCCCTACCTGAAGGGCAGCAGCGCGGCCGCCGCGCGGCCTTACATCTGCCTGAACAAGTGCAGGTAGCTGCGGCTCACCGGCAGCACGTCGGCGCGGCCCCTGAGGTGGATGTCGGCGGTCTCATTGGCGCCGCGCGTCACGTGGCTGATGGCCGCCAGGTTCACCACCACCGAGCGGTGCACCTGGGCGAACCTTGTGGCGTCCAGCTGGGCCAGCAGCTCCTTCAATGACAGGCTGATGAGTGCCTGGCCCGGCTGCCCGCCGTCACCGCGCCAAGCTACCAGCGTGTACTTGGCATCGGCGCGCAGGTAGTCGACCTCGTCCACCGGGATCAACCGCAGTTTGTCGCCCACCGAGGCGCGTATCCAGCGCAGCGGTGCTGCCGCTGTGGTGCTGGTGCGCTGCAGTTGCGCTGCCAGCTGCTGCAGCAGCGCTTCGGTGTTGAGCGCCGGCTGCGCGGTCTGCAGCCGCTCGCGCAAGCGCTGCACGGTCTCGGCCAGGCGCGCGGGCTGTACGGGCTTGACCAGGTAGTCCAGCGCGCCCTGCGCGAAGGCCTCTACCGCGTACTGGTCGAAGGCCGTGACGAAGACAAGGTGGGCGCGCCGGCCGATGGCGCGCGCCGCCTGCACGCCACTCAGGCCGGGCATGTGCACGTCCAGGAAACAGACGTCGGGCTGCAGCGCCTCGAAGTGCGCGATGGCCTCGCGACCGTTGCGCGCCAGCGCCAGCACCTTCAGTTCGGGCCAGGCCTGCTGCAATAGGGCCACCAGCTCGGTGCGCAGCAGCGGCTCGTCGTCGGCAAGCAGCGCGGTGGGCCTGTCTTTCACGGCGTGGCAGGCTCGGCCGGCAGGTCAATCTCGGCACACACACCGTGGCCCTGGGCCGCGCCCAGGCTCAGCCTGGCGCGGCCGCCGAAAGCCAGCGCCAGCCGTTCGCGCAGCGTGCTCAGGCCTGTGCCCAGGCCCGGCTCGGCAGCACCCAGGCCGAGGCCGGTGTCGGCAACGCGGATGAGGCAGCGGCCACCTCGCAGTTGCACCTGCACGTCGATGCGGCCGCCGTCCTCGCTGGGGTCGATGCCGTGGCGCACGGCGTTCTCCACCAGCGTCAACAGCGTCATCGGCGGGCAGCGCAGGGCCAGTGCCTCGGGCGCCACCTGCAGCGCGTATTGCAGGCGGTCGGGGATGCGCATCTCCATCAGCGCCAGATAGGCCTGCACGAGCTGCACCTCCTGGCCCAGCGTGGTGGCCGGCTCCTGCAGCCGCGGCACGGCAGCGCGCAGATAGGCGATGAGACTGTCCAGCACCTGGATGGCCTGCGGCGAGCCGCTGCTCACCAGCGCACGCACGTTGGCCAGCGTGTTGAAGAGGAAGTGCGGCTGCACCAGCGCCAGCAGCAGGTGCAGCCGCGCGTCCAGCGCCAGGCGCTCGAGTTCGCTGCGCTCCAGGCTGAAGGCCAGCGCCTGCGTGCGCGCCAGGGCCTCGCGCTGGCGCACCATGGCCGCCAGCGCGATCCAGGGGCCGAGCAGGATGCCCAGGAAGCTGACGATGAAGAAGCCCTGCAGGCGCTGGCGCTGGCTCCAGAAAGGCCATTCGGTGGTCAGGCTGTAGGCGATGAAGGCGGCCACCGGCACCGCCACCACCACCGCGACCAGCTGCAGCACCCAGCGCGCCAGCCAAGGCGGCAGGCGCGCCGGCCGCTGCTCGAACACGCCATAGGCCAGCACCGCCATGACCACGACACTGACGGTGCGCAACAGCCATGACGCCATGGGCGTGCCCGAGCCGATGGACATCAGCAGCCCCCAGCCGAGCCCCAGCCCGGCGGCAAAGCGCAGCCGCCGCCAGCCCAGCATCAGCGCCAGGCCGCGCGGTGGCGGCAGGGCGAGGTCTGTCGTCATGCCGCAACGATAGTGCAGCGGTGCCGCCAGGAATCGGCACTCACAGGGTCTGCACTCATATGGTCGGCCCTCGCATGCGTGGCCACCACATGCCCAGCGCCGCGGCACCGATGCCCAGTGCGGTGACCAGGCTCAGCGCAACCAGCAGCGCGGTGGCCGCAGCCTGCAGGCCTGGCCGGCGGCTGGCCTGCGCGCGCAACACCAGCTCCAGCACCAGCAGCGGCACCACGAACTGCCCGAAGGCCAGCGCGGTGAGGAAGGGGCCGCTGAAGGACTTGGGATCGAAGCCCACCGGCGCGCGGAAGAGCGCCAGCCAGGCCATCAGGCCGATGCGGAAGAACCACACGCCGCTGACGCTGAGGAACAGGCGCAGCGCCCAGCGGCGATGCAGATCGAAGCGCCGCGCCCGCGCGTAGCGCCAGGCCATGGCGGCGCAGAGCACGACCACGCCACCGTTGACGACAGTGCCCACCTGCTGCCAGACACCACCGACGGTGCCGCGCGTCAGCATCATCACCGTGCCGCCGAGCGCCAGCGCCACGGCCGTCAGCAGGTACAGCCGTCCGTTCCAACGGTGCAGCACCGGCGCGTGGCGGCGCAATGGCGGCAGCAGCTGGATCAGGCCGCCCAGCACGACGACCACCGTCAAGAGCACGTGTGAGCCGAACAGCAGGTTGCCCGGCGTCCCGCCCGGTAACCATGCGCGTGGCGTCACGTTGTTCCACTGCGCCATGCGGCCGGCCAGCGCCCCGCCGCCATAGAGCACGACGACATAGGCTGCAAAGATCAGCTGGCCGACCAGGGCCAGCACCAGCCAGGCGCCCGCGGCAGTCTGCAATGCGGTCCAGCGGCGGCCTGTTGGGCGGGCAACGGCCGGGCGGGCGGCGGCAGTGGCGGTCATCGACGACATTTCGGGGCTCCAGATTGCGGCATTGCCGCGCACTGTGGCCGCTGCGCCCCGGCGGCGAAAGCCGCTTCCCGACCAGCCACGGCGCCGGCTGGCCCGGCCACGCCAGAGGCCGACGGGCGGCGAGCTGGCGGGCTGGCGGTGGCCTAGAGCTGCACGCTGTGGCGCAGGTAGCGTGGCGCGCGCCGCGCCGCGGCGGCAGCTTCGTAAGCAACGCCATAACCCAGCAGCCGCCATTCACTCCACGGCCGGCCGACGAAGGACAGGCCGAGTGGCAGCCCGCGTACCAGGCCGCAGGGCACCGTGAGGTGCGGGTAGCCGGCCACCGCGGCCGGCGTGCTGAAGCTGCCGGTGTAGTGGTCACCGCCGATGGGGTCGATGAGCCAGGCCAGGCCGCCGGTGGGCGCGATGATGGCGTCGAGCTTGTGCGCGTCGAAGGCCTTGTCCAGGCCCTCGGTGCGTGCGGCCTTGGCGCAGGTGGCCAGCGCCTCGCGGTAGACCGCGCTGTCCAGGCCGCCCAGCTTGTCGGCCTTCTCGAACATCTCCTGGCCGAAGAAGGGCATCTCGCGCGCGCGCTGCTGCCGGTTGAAGGCAATGACATCGGCCAGGTTCTTCACCGGCGCAGTGGGCGCGAAGCGGCGCAGCCAGCCCGGCAGGCCGGCCTTCATCTCGTGCAGCAGCACGCTCATTTCGGGGTCCCAGTAGGTGACACCGGCCAGGCCGACGTCGTCGATGACTTCGGCGCCCAGGTCGCGCAGTTGCTTGACCGCTGCCTCGAACAGCGCGTCGGCCTCGTCGAAGCCGGTGAGGTAGGCGCGCGCAATGCCCAGCCGCGCGCCCTTCAGCGCGTCGGACGGCAAGGCCGTGGCCTCGAAGGCGGGGGACTTTGCGGTGGCGGCGTCTTCGCTGTCGGCGCCGGCCATGGCGGCGTAGAGCAGGGCCGCGTCGGCCACCGTGCGCGTCATCGGGCCGGCGGTGTCCTGCGTGTGGCTGATGGGAATGATGCCGTCGCGGCTGATGCGCCCCACCGTCGGCTTCAGGCCCACCAGGCCGTTGATCGATGCCGGGGAGACGATGGAGCCGTCGGTCTCGGTCCCCACGCCCAGCGGCGCCAGGCCGGCGGCGATGGCCGCGCCGGCGCCCGAGCTGCTGCCGCTGGTGCTGCGGTCCAGCGCATAGGGGTTGCGCGTGAGGCCGCCGCGCGCGCTCCAGCCGCTGGTGCTGCGCGTGCTGCGGATGTTGGCCCATTCACTCAGGTTGGTCTTGCCCAGGATCACCGCGCCCGCATCGCGCAGGCGCTTGACGAGGTGCGCGTCGCGCTCGATGCGCACGCCGGCCAGCGCCAGCGAGCCGGCGCTGGTGCTCATGCGGTCGCCGCTGGCGATGTTGTCCTTCAGCAGCACCGGCAGGCCGTGCAGCGGGCCGCGGGTCTTGCCGGCCTTGCGCTCGGCGTCCAGCGCCTTGGCCCGTGCGCGCGCATCGGGGTTGAGTTCGATGACGCTGTTCAGCCGCGGGCCCTTGCGGTCGATGGCGTCGATGCGGGCCAGGCAGTGCTGCACGAGCTGATCGGCGCTCAGGCGCCCGGCGGCCATCTGCGCAGCCAAGGCGGTGGCGCCGAGCTGCGAGGGATCTTCGGTCGAGGGCGTGGAGCGGCGCACGGCCATGGCGGGAGCCTCGGTCAACAGCGAGGCGGCGGACGATAGCAGGAGGGTACGGCGGTGCATGCCGTGCAGGCTACCTCACGCCCAGCTTGAAGGCGATCATGGCGCGCAGCTTGTTCGGCAGCACCGGCTTGATGAGCAGGTGGTAGTCGTGCACCACCGCCTCGTCTTCATGGCCGCCCAGGCTGCTGCCGGTGATGACGATGGCCGGCAGCTTGCGGTCGGGCCAGTGCGCGCGCAGCGCCACCAGCGCGTCGATGCCGGTGCGGCCCTGCGGCAGGCGGTAGTCCACCAGCTGCAGGTCGGGCGGCTCGGCAGTGGGGCTGGCCAGCCAGGCGTCGACGCCGTCGATGGTGTCGAAACTCACCACCCGTGCGCCCCAGGCCTGCAGCAGCACGACCAAGCCTTCGCGCACCGCCGCCTCGTCTTCCACCACCACGATGAGGCGGCCCTCGAGCGTCAGACCCAACGGCAGCTTCACGGTGCCGGGCACGGCTTCGATGGAGGCGCGCACGGCCTTGCCCACTGGCACTTCCAGGCTGAACACGGTGCCGTGGCCGACGCGCGAGCGCACCGAGATCGGCGCTTCCATCAGCCCGGCCAGACGCTTGACGATGGCCAGCCCCAGGCCGAGGCCTTTTCGCTGGTGCGCTTCCAGTGGGCGGTTGCTCTGCGCCTGGAAGAACTCTTCCCAGATGCGCGGCAGCGCGGCGTCGCTGATGCCGATGCCGCTGTCCCACACCTGCAGCAGCAGCATGCTGCCATCCTTGGTGGTGCGCGGACGGCAGCTGACGAGCACGCCGCCGTCGTCGGTGTAGCGGATGGCATTGCTCACCAGGTTGCGCAGCACGCGCTCCAGGACCACCGGGTCGGCCATCGCCACGTGCTGTTCGCCGCGGAAGGACAGCATCAGCCCCTTTTCGAAGGCCACCGGCTCGAAGTGCAGGCGCAGCCGTGCGAAGAGCTCGCGCAGGCGTACCGGCGCCGGATTGACGTCGACACCGCCGGTGTCGATGCGCGTGATGTCGAGCAACTCGCCGAACAGGCCTTCCAGCGCGTCGACGCTCTCGTTGATGCTGTTCACCAGGCTGGCCACCTCGGGGTCGTGGCTGCGCTGGCGCAGCGCCTCGGCGAACAGGCCCATGGCGTGCAGAGGCTGGCGCAGGTCGTGGCTGGCAGCGGCGAAGAACTGCGTCTTGGCGCGGTTGGCGGCCTCGGCGGCGCGGCGCGCCTCTTCGGCCACCAGCATCTCGGTGCGCAGCTTGCCGGCCAGTTCGTCGGTGCGCGCCTTCAGTGTGATGGCCTGGCCGAGTGCGCTGCCGTAGGTGCGCGCCATCAGCACCGTGATGCAGAACAGCAGCGTCAGGATGATGGCCAGCTGCAGGTGCCAGGGCTGGGAATCGTCGCTGGCGATGCGCACGATGGTGGGCGTGAGCACCAGGCTCAGGAAGACCAGGAAGACGCGCGACTGCGTGGCCAGCAGCTGCACCGAGCCCATGCAGTAGCTGTAGACGATGAAGATCAGCGCCACTGCGTGGTAGGGCGTGCCCAGGCCCCAGAACAGCCACACCGCGATGCCCCACATCGCGCCCTGCCCCAGCACCAGCGCCTTCCAGCTGGTGCGCCAGCGGCGCAGCGTGGCTTCGTCGGCGTCACGCTGTTGGCGGAACCGCAGGTAGTGCGCCAGCCGCAGCAGCCAGAGCGTGGCCACCACGGCCAGCCAGCCACCCACGCGCAGCGGCTCGGCCAGGCCCCAGAAGATGCTGGTCATCAGGGCCATGCCGATCAGGTTGCCGGTCAGCGTGGCCGGCGTCTGCACATACAGCGCGCGGATATGGTCGATCTCGCCGCGCGGGCCGGCGGCAGCTGTGGCAGCTTGCGGCGGTGCGCGGTCGGCGTCAGCCGCGGCCGGCGCCAGGTCTGCGACGGGGACCGTCATAGCCTGGGGGTGCTGTCACTCAACGCGGCGGCTCACCGGGGCGGCAGGCGCCAGGCGAAGCTGCCACCCTGCCCCTGCGTCATCTGGCTCACTGCCAGCACGGCTTGCGTGCGCGAGCTCACGCCCAGGGCGCGCAGCACGGCGGCGACATGGTCCTTGACGGTTTCCACCGACAGGTTGAGCTGGCGCGCGATGAGCTTGTTGGGCAGGCCCTGCAGCAGCAGCGACAGCACCTCGCCCTGGCGCGGCGTGAGGCCCACATCTTCCAGCTTGGGCACTTTCTGGTGCGGCTCGGGCCGCGCCGCTGCGCCCAGCGGCACCTCGGCGCCGCCGATGCTGGTGAACACCGGCTCGCCGGCCGCGCGCATGACGCCGGGGACCGTATCGCTGGGGTGTTCGGGCATGTGCACCTGGCGGCCAAAGTCCAGCCCCAGCATCGACGGCGGCACGTACATCGAGCCCTCCATCACCATGCGCAGCGCCTCGTGCAGCTCACCGTGCGAACTGCGCTTGGGCACGAAACCCATGGCGCCGTTGTCGATGGCGCGGATGACGTCGCTGGCGCGGTCGGACGCCGACACCACCACCACCGGCACCGCCGGGTAAGCGGCGCGGAATTCCACCAGCACGTCGAAGCCGTCGGCGTCGCCCAGCGACAGGTCGAGCAGCACGAGGTCGAAGTCGCCGTCCTTCTGCAGCGCGGCGCGCGCGCCAGCCGCACTGTCGACACCGACCACGGTGGTGTTGCTGCCGACACGCTGGATGACCTGCTGCAGCGCCGAAAGCACCAGGGGATGATCGTCGACCAGCAGCACTTTCATGGCGTTTCTCGCAGCCCCTGAAGCAGGGCATTGTGGGTCCGCTGACGCCGCCCGGCGCTTCCCCAATTTGGGGGAGTGGCGG
>JANNFE010000335.1:0-6898 GCA_031379415.1 Betaproteobacteria bacterium
TCAGGCACCGCCACCTGCTGGCCCGACACGCCAAAGTACTCGCGGAAGATGCCCTCGGCAATGAGCGACAGGCCGAAGGTCAGCAGGAGGCCGTAGATGGGATCGATCTTGTACAGGTGCTTGAGCAGCGTGCGCTCGATCACCACGCCCAGGGCGCCCACCACCAGCGGCGCCAGCAGCAGCGACCACCAGAAGCCGATGCCGAACTGCTCGGCGGCGATGAACGCCACGTAGGCGCCCATCATGTACAGCGCCCCGTGCGCGAAGTTGACGATCCCCAGCAACCCGAAGATCACCGCCAGGCCCAGGCTGAGCATGGCGTAGAACGAGCCGTTCACCAGACCCAGCAGCAGCTGGCCCATGAAGGCCTGGATCGGGATGCCGAAGATGTCCATGAGAACTAGGCCCCCCCCCAGAGCGGCTTCGCCGCTCCCCCCCAGGGGGGCGCCGCCAGCGGCCCGGCGAAGCCGGTTCCGCGGCGTCCGCTTGGGAACATGTTCAGGCTCACCGGGTCACTTCCACGCGGCGCACTTGCTGTCGGCCTTGGTCTGCCAGGCGTCCTCGCCCTTGAAGGTCTGGACCACGTTGTAGTAGTCCCAGGGCTCGACGCTCTTGTCCGGCGCCTTCACCTGCATCAGGTACATGTCGTGCACCATGCGGCCGTCCTCGCGAATGAAGCCGCCCTTGGCGAAGATGTCGTTGACTTTGGTCTTGCGCATCTGCGCCAGCACCTTGTCGGCATCGTCGCTGTTCGTCGCCTTCACGGCCTGCAGGTAGTTGTAGGCGGCCGAGTAGTCACCGGCCTGGATGCTGGACGGCATGCGCTTGATCTTCTCGAAGAACTTGCGGCTCCAGGCACGCGTTTCGGGGTCGCGGTTCCAGTACCAGCTGTCGGTGAGGTACAGGCCCTGTGTCGTCTTCAGGCCCAGCGAGTGGATGTCGTTGATGAAGACCAGCAGGCCGGCCAGCTTCATGCTCTTGGTGATGCCGAACTCGTTGGCTGCCTTGATGGCGTTGATGGTGTCGCCACCGGCGTTGGCCAGGCCCAGAATCTGCGCCTTGCTGCCCTGTGCCTGCAGCAGGAAGGACGAGAAGTCGCTGGCCGACAGCGGGTGCTTGACGGCGCCCACCACGGTGCCACCCGAGGCCTTCACCACCGCCGAGGTGTCGTTCTGAAGCTGCGCGCCGAAAGCGTAGTCGGCGGTCAGGAAATACCAGCTCTTGCCACCGGCGGCCACCACCGCGCGGCCGGTGCCCTTGGCCAGCGCCACGGTGTCGTAGGCCCAGTGCACGGTGTAGGGGTTGCACTGGTCGTTGGTGAGCGCCGAGGTCGCGGCACCGACGACGAGGAAGACCTTCTTCTTCTCGGCCGCCACCTTGGCCATGGCCAGCGCGGTGCCCGAGTTGGTGCCGCCGATCAGCATGTCCACGCCCTGCGTGTCGAACCACTCGCGTGCCTTGGCGGCAGCCACGTCGGGCTTGTTCTGGTGGTCGGCGTAGACGACCTCGATCTTCTTGCCGGCCAGCGCACCGCCCATGTCGGCCACCGCCATCTTGATGGCCTCGACGCCGGCGCTGCCGTCGATGTCGGAGTACAGGCCCGACATGTCGGTGATGATGCCGATCTTGATGACGTCGCCCGAGATCTGGGCGTGGGCCGGGGCGCCCAGCATGGCGGCGCAGGCCAGCGTGCAGGCGGCGGTGAGTTTGTTCAGCTTCATGGGCGGTCTCCTGGAATCGGGTGTCAAAGAAATAGGAAAGGGGCGTCGGGACGGCTAGACGCCCAGGTACTCGTGCAGGCGCTCCATGCGCGAAGGCAGTTCCGCCTGCGTGAAACTCTGGATCACCTCGCCGTGCTCGACGACGAGGAAACGGTCTGCCAGCGGTGCGGCAAAGCGGAAGTTCTGCTCCACCATCACGATGGTGTAGCCCTGCTTGCGCAGCATGAGCACCATCTCGGCCAGCTTCTGCACGATGACCGGCGCCAGGCCTTCGGAGATCTCGTCCAGCAGCAGCAGCCGCGCGCCGGTGCGCAGGATGCGCGCCACCGCCAGCATCTGCTGCTCGCCGCCCGACAGGCGCGTGCCCTGGCTCTGCGCGCGTTCCTTGAGGTTCGGGAACATGGCGTAGATGTCGTCCACGCTCATGCCGCCGGCGGCCAGCTGCGGTGGCAGCATGAGGTTCTCTTCGGCGGACAGGCTGCTGAAGATGGCGCGCTCTTCCGGGCAATAGCCGATGCCCAGGCGCGCGATGCGGTGCGTGGGCATGCCTATCGTTTCAACGCCATGCACCTTGATGCTGCCCTTGCGGCTGCCGATCAAGCCCATGATGGCGCGCAGCGTGCTCGTGCGGCCGGCGCCGTTGCGGCCCAGCAGCGTCACCACCTCGCCTTCGTCGACGTGGAAGTTGACGCCGTGCAGCACGTGCGATTCACCGTACCAGCCCTGCAGGTCGGCCACTTCCAGGTAGCGAGGCATCTTCAGTGGGCCCCTTGCAGCTCGGTCTGCGCGCTGCCCATGTAGGCCTCGATCACGGCCGGGTTCCGGCTCACCACCTCATAGGGCCCCTCGGCCAGGGTGGCGCCCCGCTGCAGCACGGTAATGGTGTCGGCAATGCTCGCCACCACGCTCATGTTGTGTTCGACCATCAGCACGGTGCGACTGGCCGCGACCTTCTTGATGAGCTGGCGGATGCGGTCCACGTCTTCCAGGCCCATGCCCTGCGTGGGTTCGTCCAGCAGCATCAGCTTGGGGTCCATGGCCAGCGTGGTGGCGATCTCCAGCGCGCGCTTGCGGCCGTAGCTCAGTTCCACCGCGGCGAGGCCGACGTACTTGTCCAGGTCCACCTGCGCCAGCAGGTCGAGCGCACGCTCGTTGAGGTCGTTCAGCGAACGCTCGGAGCGCCAGAACTGGAAGGACGTGCCGAGCTTCTGCTGCAGCGCCACGCGCACGTTCTCCAGCACCGTGAGGTGGGGGAAGACCGACGAGATCTGGAAAGAGCGGATGACGCCGCGCCGCGCAATGTGCGCCGAGCTTTCGGCCGTGATGTCCTGGCCTTCGAAGAGGATCTGCCCCGAGGTCGGCGTGAGGAACTTGGTCAGCAGGTTGAAGCAGGTCGTCTTGCCGGCGCCGTTGGGGCCGATCAGCGCGTGGATGCTGCCGCGCTGGACCTTCAGGTCGACTTTGCTGACGGCGACGAAGCCCTTGAACTCCTTGGTCAAGGCGCGGGTCTCGAGGATGATGGGGCTGGTCATGCGGAGCAGCATCTTACGGTAAGGCGCAGAACGCTTAGAAAGCCGGCTGTCAAGGCGTCGGCGCCTGCCGTGCCGGCGAGATGAAGGCCAGGGTCGGTCTTGCCGTCTGGTCCTCAGCGTGAACAGCCGATCGCGGGACGGCGGTGCACAGCGGCTCCGTCAACCTGCCCACAGTCGGCCTCGCTTATGGATTGCGCGCTGTCGCGGACGGGCCTGGCGAACCCTGTTCGACAAGAGACCTAACCAGGAACGAGCGCGTGCCTTCCCGGTCGCGGCTGCATGCCGCGGGGCACGCTGGCGGTGGCAGCGCCAAGATGGCGGCTTGCGTGTTCGCTGCCGATCAAGGCCGGTGTCGAACGCCGAGCAGGCGGGGCGCACGGCCGCGGGCTCATGGCTTGCGCTTGGATCTGAGCTTGGGTTTGGGTTTGGGCTTGGGCTTGGATGTGATCTTGACGGCAGCCGGCGCAGTCGCCGCCGACCAGAGCTTGAGGTTCTCGTTGGTGACTGCGGTCACGGCTGTCGTGGCCTGCCGCTTGGCTTGTGCCGTGGCCTGGCCACGCAGCGTGCCTGCCACACGATGGGCCGTACTGAGCCACATGCTCATGAACGGATTCTTCTTCAACCAGGGATTGGTCATGTGGGTCTGTGCAGAGCGTTGGCTGGCGATGCTTCAGATGTCGAAGTCCATGCCTTCGAAACCACTGAAGGCGCGCAATTCATCCTCGACCTGGGCCATGGCAAGCCAGGCCCAGGTGACCAGACCCATCGCCGGCAAGACAACGAGCCCAGCGACCAGCATGGCGTTGAGGTTCATTGGCGGCTCCTCTCGTCAACGCGTCAAGCGGACGATCAGCGCGCCCAGCGCCACCGCCGCAGCCACCGCGGCCAGCGGGTTGTTGCGGACCGTGCCGCGCAGGCCATCGGCCCATTCGTCGCGCCTCGCGCGCAGTTGATCGGCCTTCGCGTGCAGCGCGTCACCGGCTTCGGCGACGCTGTCGCTCAACTGCCGCACCGCCGGTGCTGCACCGTCAGCCAGTCGATCGATGCCGTCGTGTGCCCCCAGCAGCACGCGGCTCATCAGATCGTCGGCTGGCGCGGGTGTCTTCTCGGCGCCGGGCAGCAGCGATGTGTTCGGTACCGGTGGCTGGGTGTCGATGCGCGTCCAGGCACCATCGGAGGTGGCAGAGTGGATCAGCTTGTTCATGTCTTTGGGCTCCTGCCTCAGGTCTTCTGAGCCATCAACTCGTCCTTGCGGGCGGCCATGCGTGCACCGAGTTCCACCATGTCGAGCGACGAGGCCTTGGCCTTGGGGAACATCTCGTCGTGCTCCTCCTTGACGTGATGCTTCACGTACTCGGACAGCACCTTGACCTTGGCGTCGTACATCTCGCCATCGGGCTCGACACCTTCGAGCTGGGCGATGAGGACCTTCATCCCGGCTTGTTCGACGATCGCTTCAGGCACCAGCAGCTTGTCCTTCAATGCCGCCCTCACCGCGGGGTAGAAGATCTCTTCCTCGACCTGCGCATGCACGCTCAGCGAAAGGCAAATCTCGGCGACGAGCGCCTTCTTGTTGGCGACGGAGCGGGTCTTCTCATATTCCGCGAACAGGTGGCTCACGGCCTCATGGTCGAACTTGAGCAGACCGATGGCGTCCTTGGCGGGAGCAGCGGCCTTGTGCGCTGCGGTGGTCTTGGTGGCGGTCATGGTGAGTCCTTGGGCGGGTGGAGGGTTGGCGTGCCGCGCTGCACGAACACGCGATCACGCTGATGGTCATTGGCCGCGGCACGGTAGAACGACGAGTGGTGCAGGTCTGTGCGTCTGCGCACCGTGCATCTGCGGTGCACGCCGCAGGACGAAGGGTATGAGGCGAGCGGTTCCTCCGGCAGGGCTGACGCGCTGTTGAGCGCGGTGTCGGCGGTCAGGGCGCGCCCGAATGGTGGCCGCCCAAAGCGCTCGTCGTTCAGGATGTCCCCGAGCACGATGAGCTCATGCGTCGAACCGAAGAAGGCCTCGCAGAACGAGGTGACTGCCGGCGACTGCTTCGTGTCTCACTGTTTGTCGGTCAGGGGTTCGGCGCCAGGCGCTTGCTGCTGGAGCCTGTGTCTCGCCGCGCAAAGCGCGGATCCTGTTTGTTGCATGGTGCTTGAGCGGTGCGCCTTACCGCAGAGCTTCGCGTTCAGGGTGGCGGTGCTTGCCCAGCGCCGCGATGAAGCTTGCCACCAGGCCTTCGGCCTTCGCGGCGGCTCCGAGCACGACGCCCGGGTCGGGTTCGCCATTGTGCAATTCGGCGCTGACACCCGCGCGCTCGAGCAGGGCCTTCGACGCGCCGAGTGCGAGCAGGGTCTTGCCATGGCGATGCTGGTTCGTGATGAAGTCCATCACCAGAGCTTCGGCGCCCAGCGCCTTCACGCCGGCACTGCCGTCGGGCAGCACCACGCCGTCGAACAGCACGGGTGCCGAGTTCTCCAGCGTCCCAGTGGCTTCGAGCGCCTTGTCGCTGCCGCACTTGACGGGGCCGAGCCGTGGCGCGATCAGGTGCACGCAAGCTCCTGCGGCCAGCAAGGCGCCTTGCACCGCCAGCACCGACGTGCCGTCCACACCATCGGCCACCAGGATGGCCACGCTGCGTGTCCGGATGCCGCCATCGCCCGGCAAGGCCGTCAGCGACAACGCGGGTGAGCGCGTGACCTCGGGCCTGGCGGCTTGCGCCAGCGCCCGGGGCATGGCCGGCGGCACGGCCATGCCCAGGCCATCAGCCACGGCGGCCGCGAGTTCAGGCGAGACATTCACCAGCGAAGCCAGCATGCGCTGGCGGATGGCCGGCACCGTGAGCTTGCTCAGTTCGAAGCGGAAGCCGCCCGCAATGTGCGCCTGTTCCACCGCCGTCTGGCTGTTGTAGAACAGTGTGGCCTGGGTGTAGTGGTCGGCGAACTTCTCGGGCTTGCCGCGCAGCTTGGCACCCTGGTCACTTTCGCTGGGCTGCGGGAAGGACACGAAGCCCGCAGCGCCGGCCTGGAACGGACAGCCGCCGCCCAGCGAATTGGGCTCGTAGGCCACGCGGCCGCGCGGGATGGCCTGGCGGTGCAGTCCGTCGCGCTGGTTGTTGTGCACGGCGGCCAGCGGTGCGTTGATCGGCAACTCGTGGAAGTTCACGCCGCCGAGCCGCGTGATCTGCGTGTCGAGGTAGGAGTGGATGCGCCCGGCCAGCAGCGGGTCGTTGCTGAAGTCGATGCCCGGCACCACGTGCGCGGTGCAGAAGGCCACCTGCTCGGTTTCGGCGAAGAAGTTGTCGGGGTTGCGGTTGAGCACCATGCGGCCCACCGGCATCACCGGCACCAGTTCTTCCGGGACCAGCTTGGTGGCGTCGAGCACGTCGAAGCTGAAGCCTTCGGCCTGCGCTTCGGTGAAGACCTGCAGGCCGAGTTCCCATTCCGGGTACTCGCCCGACTCGATGGCCTCCCACAGGTCACGGCGGTGGAAGTCGGAATCGGCGCCGGCGATCTTCACCGCTTCGTCCCACACCAGCGAGTGCGTGCCCAGCAGCGGCTTCCAGTGGAACTTGACGAAGTGCGATTCGTTCTTGGCATTGACCAGCCTGAAGGTGTGCACGCCAAAGCCCTGCATCATGCGCAGGCTGCGCGG
>JANNFE010000304.1:0-7241 GCA_031379415.1 Betaproteobacteria bacterium
TCTTGGCGGCAGCCTCGTCCGCGGGCACCGCAGCCAGGGCCTTCTCCGCGGCCTGCACGTCGGCCACCGGGCCGTTGGCTGCCTTCAGGTCGGCCAGCTTCTGCGTGGCGGCGGCGCGGTCTGCTGCCAGTGCGGCAGGCACGTCCTTCAGCTTGGCGCCCAGGTCGTCGGCCTGCTTCTTGTAGATGGCGATGACTTCCTTTTCCTTGGGGTCGTCGATGAGCTGCTTTTCCTTGGCTGTGACCTTCTCAAGCTGGAAGCCGTAGATGGCTTGCGGAATGGGCACACCGGTCTGCTTCACCGCCAGCCAGACCACGGGCACGAGGTAAGCAATGATCAGGATGATGTACTGCGCCACCTGCGTCCAGGTCACCGCACGCATGCCACCCAGGAAGGAGCACACCAGGATGCCGGCCAGGCCGACGAAGATGCCGACCTCGAAGGCCAGGCCCGACAGCCGCGTGGTGATGAGGCCCACGCCGTAGATCTGCGCCACCACGTAGGTAAAGGAGCACAGGATGGCGGCCAGGATGCCGATGAAGCGCGGCAAGTTGCCCTCATAGCGCGCGCCCAGGAAGTCCGGGATGGTGAACTGCCCGAACTTGCGCAGGTAAGGCGCCAGGAACAGCGCCACCAGGCAGTAGCCGCCGGTCCAGCCCATGATGAAGGCCAGGCCGCCGTAGCCCGTGAGGTAGAGCGTGCCGGCCATGCCGATGAAGGACGCTGCGCTCATCCAGTCGGCGCCCGTGGCCATGCCGTTGTAGACGGCTGGCACGCGGCGACCTGCCACGTAGTACTCGGCGGCGTCATTCGTGCGGCTCATGATGCCGATGCCGGCATACAAGGCCACCGTGGCGCCCAGGAAGACGAGGCCGATGGCACCGCGCGACAGGCCCATCTGCTCGGCCACCGCCAGTGCCAGCACGAAGACGATGAAGCCCCCGGTGTACCAGCCGTAGACCTTGTTCAGGCCCTTCTTGAAAGCCGCGTTGGCTTCCTTGTTGGAGACCCCAGCCTGGGGTTCGAAACTCAAGCCAGCCATGTCATTCCTCCTCGGCGACGCCGTGTTCCTGGTCGAGCTTGTTCATGTAGCTCGCGTAGTACCAGATGATGGCCACATAGATGATCAGCGAACCCTGGGCGCCCATCCAGAAACTGAAAGGCCAGCCGAAGAACGTGAAGTTCAGGTCGCGCGCAAAGTAACTGACGACGTAGGTCACCACGAACCAGATGGCCATCAGGATGGCCGTGATCCGCAGGTTCTTCTGCCAGTAGCGTTGGTGGTTCTCACTCACCTTCATGCTTCACCCCTCGTTGTTGACAAAGACACAGGAAACTCGCAGCACCGCAGCGTTCAAGTCGCCCGCTGGCCGGCCAGCAGGCCGGTCTCGCGCTCCAGCTGCGCCGCCACCTTGGGGTCGAAGCCCCTCAGGTGGCGGATGATCTTCACGGCCTCGTCGGGCTCGTGCCGGTCGACATGCACGCGCGCCAGCTGGTACCAGCCATAGGGACTCATGGGCTGCAGCTCGGTGTTCTTGCGCAGCGCGGCCACGGCCTCGTCGTATCGCTGCAGGCGGATCAGCACCAGGCCCAGGCCGTACCACGCGCGGTCGAGCTGCGGGCCCAGTTCGGTGGCGCGCCGGAAGGCGGCTTCGGCATCATCGAGATGCCCGGCGGCTTCGAGCATGTAGCCGTGGTTGAACCAGGTGGCGCCATGATCGGTGCGCAGCGCGATCAGCCGGCGTGAATCGGCCAGCGCGGCGCTCAGCTGGCCGGCCTGCGTCAGCAGGTGGGCGCGGCTGGCCAGCGCGTAGGGATCGTCGGGCCAGCGCGTCAGCATGGTGTCGAAGATGGCACGCGCGGCGCCTTCGCGGCCCAGTACCAGCAGGGCCACGGCCCGCCACTTGCACCACAGGTAGTCGAAGCTTCTCATCGGCAGCCCGGTTGGCCGACCAGGCCCGAGGTGACACACAGGTCGGCACGTTCGAAGGTGACCACGGCGTAGATCACCAGCAGCAGGAAGAAGGTGACGAAGGGCACCTGGTGGTCGCCGATCTGCCTGGGCGTGATCTTGCGCGTGGGCCAGGTGAAAGGCTTGGCCATCAGTTGCAGCAGCTTGTAAAAGACGTTGTTGTCGCGGCGCGCACCGGCCAGCACGTACAACACGCCCTGCCCCAACAGGGCCAGCAGCGCGATGTACAAGACAAGTTGAAGAATGTTGAGGACGGTCAGCATCGGGTCAGCAAATTCATGGCGGACTGTTTTGCCCGGCGCTTACGGCTTTCTGACAGCAAGGGATCAACCGGGCGTATCCCCGGCTAGGTCTTACCCTAGGCTACGGGCTGGGTTTGCCCTGCCACGCACGGGGTGCGTCGTGCAGCGCATGCAGGCGGCTGATGGCCTGCGCCAGCGCCAGTTCGCGCTGCGCCGACAGCCAGCCGATGGCAAACCAGGCCTGCGGCTGCGCGACGGCCAGCGTGCGGCACAGGGCGAGCGCCACTTCCAGGTCGTTGAGTTCGCCCAAGGCGCCGAGCGCAGCGCCCATGGCCCGCAGCTGACGCCGCGCCGGCTTGCGCCGGAACAGCGGCAGCAGGAATTCGACGGCGTAACGAAGGCGCTTCAGGCGCTTGCGCAGGCGGTGGCGTGCGGCGATGTCGGCGCTGGCAAAGCCATCGGCTTCGCGCAGCAGGCGGCGCCAGGCCGGGCGCAGCAGCTTGCGTGCGGCGGCGCCCAGTTCAGGCGCTGCCGCCTCGGGTGGCGCAGGGCGCAGGGTGAAGGCCAGGGTCTGCAGGAGCAGCGTGTTGAATCCGAGGCCGCGCACGCAGTCGCCCGGCCCCGCATCCGGCGGCGACTGCGGCCAGTCGAAGGCCGGCGCACCCGCCGCCTGCAGTCGCGGTTGCAGCGTCTGCGCGAGCACGTCGGAATCGCGCGCTGCGCCGAGCACGGCGAAGGGCTCGCGCCAGGCGGCTTCCAGGGCTAGCGCAGCTTCGGCATCGCCGCTCCAGGGTGCGAACATGCGCAGTGCCGCGCGCAGGCGGCGCAAGGCCACGCGCAGCTGATGCAGGTGTTCTGTCTGGCCGCGCTGCGACGCCAGCTCCGCTGCGTTCGGCAGGGCCTGGGCCAGCGCCGCTTGCAGCGCAGCCGTCAGCGCCTGGCGCGGCGTGGTCTGGTCGCGGTGCCATGCAGGGGCCTGCGCCTTCACCGCCGGCACCTGCTCGCGCCCCAGCGCCAGCCGCACCCCCTGCTCGGACTTCGGCCGCACATCCCACCACAAGCCGAAACGCTGCACCCAGCGCAGCGCCAGCGCCACCAGCGCGGCGGGGTCGCCCGATTTCAGCTCGAACTCGACTTCGTCGATCACCTGCCGGCGCTCACCGGCCAGCAGGTGCCCGCGGTCGTAGGCCAGTTCCAGTACGGCGCCGCCATGCCGCACCAGGCGATGCAGACGCATCACGTCGGTGCGGTAGAGCGGCCGCAGTTCGCCAGCGCCGCCCGGCTGCGCAGCCAGCACGACCGCCAGCGCGCTGCCGGCGGGCGTGCCGGCATGGCGCTGCACGTCCAGCGCCGGCACGCCCGCCTGCGCCGGCAGCGGCACCTCGTGCTCCAGGCGCGACATCAGCCCATCGCGGCCTTTCAGCGCCTGCACCCAGGCCCGGCCTTCCTTGCGCAGGCGCAGCGCCAGGCCGGCCTGCGCCAGCGCCAGGGCCGGCGTGTCGAAGTAAACCGCCTGCAGCCGCGTGCGTCGGGCCGTGGTGGTGGAGACGGCGCGAAGCAGCGCTTCGCGCCGCGCCGCCGGCACCTGGAACTTGAGCTCGATCTCCATCGTCGACCAGGGCAGGCCCCGCGTAAAATGATGTGCTTCATTCTGCAGCGCGAGCACCATGCCCCTCTTCTGGAAGCCCTACACCTCCGACGTGACTGACTTCATCGCCGACCTGAAGGCGAAGAAGCCCACGCTCGAAGCCGAGCAGCGCGCCGGCCGCGCCCTGCTGTGGGACCGCACGCTCGACCGCAGCCAGCAGGCCGAGTGGCAGGACGCCAAGGTGCCGCAACAGCCCTACGTCTACCAGACCAAGACTTGAGCACGCCGGAGCTCGCGGCTGAGCTGGCCGAGGAAGTGGCGGCGCCCACGCCCGACGTGGTGGACCAGGTGGCCGTGGCGCGCCTGTATGGCGAGCCCTTGTTCCGCATGCCGCAGGACCTGTACATTCCGCCCGATGCGCTGGAAGTGTTCCTCGAAGCCTTCGAGGGCCCGCTGGACCTGCTGCTCTACCTCATCCGCAAGCAGAACTTCAACATCCTGGACATCCCGCTGGCCAGCGTGACGCGCCAATATCTCAGCTACGTCGAGCAGATCCGCAACCACAACCTCGAACTGGCCAGCGAGTACCTGCTGATGGCGGCCATGCTCATCGAGATCAAGAGCCGCATGCTGCTGCCGCCGAAGAAGAGCGCTGACGGCGGCGAGCCCGAAGACCCGCGTGCCGAACTCGTGCGCCGGCTGGTGGAGTACGAGCAGATCAAGCGGGGCGCCGCCAGGCTCGACGCGCTGCCGCAACTGGGCCGCGACTTCCTGCGTGCGCAGGTGCACATCGAGCAGAGCCTGACTCCGCGCTGGCCCGACGTGAACCCCGACGACCTGCGGCTGGCCTGGGCCGACATCCTGCAGCGCGCGCGCTTGAACCAGCACCACACCATCAGCCGCGAACAGCTGAGTGTTCGCGAGCACATGAGCATCGTGCTGCGCAAGCTGCAGGGCCGGCGCTTCGTCGAGTTTCACGATCTCTTCGACACCACGCGCGGCACGCCGGTGTTGGTGGTGACCTTCATCGCCATGCTCGAACTGAGCCGCGAACACCTGCTGGAAGTGACGCAGGCCGAGGCCTTCGCGCCGATCTACGTGCGGCTGGCCTACACGCCGAGTTGAGCGGGTATCGGATGACGGCGTGTCACGCCCGGCGGCCGAACTCCGTACGGTGACGCACGCAGCGGGACTTTTTTCAGGCCCTGCTTTCAGGATTGCACCGAGCCCCACGGCAGCTACCGGCCACGTCCTACGGCGGGTGCCCTGCTCGTTGCCTAAGCTCGTTCGGTGAGCACGTGCTCTCGACTGCATACGGAACAAGGAGCCCCTATGGACACCAACTACGTCACCCGCGATACCTACGGCATGTACTCGAAGAAGGACGACGGCCCCGGCCCGCAACTGATGGGCGCCGACACCCTGAATGGCAACGACGTCTACAACTCGGACGGCGAAGACCTGGGCGACATCAAGGAATTCATGATCGAGATGAGTTCGGGCCGCGTCGCCTACGCGGTGCTGTCCTTCGGCGGCCTGCTCGGCATGGGCGACAAGCTGTTTGCCGTGCCGTGGTCGGCGCTCAAGCTGGACACCGTGAACAAGCGCTTCACGCTCAACGTGCCGAAGAGCCGCCTGGTCGACGCCCCGGGTTTCGACAAGGACCACTGGCCGGCCATGGCCGACGCGGCCTGGGCCACCGGCGTGCACAAGTTCTACGGCACCGAATACCGCGTCAGCTGAAGGCCAAGGCGACATCAACCAGGCAGGCGCCAGACGCCTGCCGCGAGAGGAAAAACCATGATCCGTATCCAACTGATGGCCGCGCTGCTGATCCCGCTGGGACTGATGGCCTGCGACCGGCCCACGGTGGTGAACGTGCCGCCGGCTACCGTCCCCGTGCCCGGCCCAGCTGGGCCGCAGGGCGCCACGGGTAACACGGGCAGCACGGGCAGTACCGGCAATACCGGCGCCACGGGCAGCCCGGGCTACGACGGCCAGCAGGGCGACAAGGGCGACACCGGCAGGACCGGCGGCAGCACCACGGTGATCGTGGTGCCGCCGGCCTCGGCGCCAACGCGCTAGGTCGTACCCGCTTCCGCGCTTGCGGCGCACCGGACACGGCCGTATGCTCGCCGCCCCCCTTTGGGCCGGAGGTGAGCATGAAGCCGATGTCCTGGATGCGCCGTGCCGGCGCCTTGTGTGCGGGCCTGTTGGCCTGCACGCTGCAGGCCCACCCGCTGGACCCGCTGAGCCCCGACGAGATCATCCAGGCCGCCAGCATCCTGCTGCAGGCTGGCGCGGCCCGGCCGGGCGCCATCTTCCAGAGCGTGGAACTGCGCGAGCCAGCGAAGACGCTGGTGCTCACCGGCAGCGGCAACCCGCCGCGCCAGGCCACAGTCTTCTACCGGCAGAACCGGCAGAGCTACAAGACCACGGTCAACCTCACTGCCGGCTCCTTCACGCCGCCGTCCTTGATCCCCATCAGCGACGGCCAGTTGGGGCTGACGATCCAGGAGGTGCTGGACTTCTCCTTCGCCTTCCAGGACCCCGCTTTCCTGGCCGCGCTGGCGCGGCGCGGCGTCAGCACGCCGGCCCAGCTGGCGAAGGTGCTGGTGACGCCGCTGACGGCCGGCGCCTTCGGCCTGCCCGAAGAAAGCCAGCGCATCGTCAAGGCGCAGATGTACCTGACCGAAGGCGCCGGCATCAACCTCTATGCACGGCCGCTGGAAGGCATGCAGGCCATCATGGACCTCGACCGGCGACGCGTCATCCGCGTGCTGGACACCGGGGCCGTGCCCGTGCCTGCGGCCACGCACGAGTTCGACGAGGCCACGGTCGGTTCGCGTTACGGCCTGCGGCCGCCGCTCAAGCCCATCCGCATCACCCAGCCCGCGGGCACCAACTTCAGCATCCAGGGCCAGTTCATTGAATGGCAGAAGTGGCGCTTCCACACCCGCTTCGACCGCCGCACCGGGCCGGTGATCTCGCTGGCCACCTACGCCGGCCGGCCGGTGCTCTACCAGGGCACGCTGTCCGAGATCTTCGTGCCCTACCAGGACACCAGCACCCACTGGTACTACCGCACCTTCATGGACGTGGGCGAGTTCGGCTTCGGGCTGCTGTCGTCGCCGCTCACACCCGGGCTGGACGTGCCCGAGAACGCCGTGCTGCTGGACGCCGTGGTCGCCGCCGCCCTGCCCGACCCCACGGTGCCCGTGGTGCCGCTGCCGCTGATGCGCGTGATGGGCGTGTTCGAACGTCTCACGGGTGCCCCCATCTGGCGCCACTTTGAGCAGCTGTCCAACGGCGCCTTCATAGGCGCCGTTGGACAGCTGCTCGAAGTGGCGCCAGATGGGGGCACCCGTGAGGCGTTCGAACACGCCCAGCACGCGCACCAGCGGCAGCGGCACCACCGGCACCGTGGGGTCGGGCAGGG
>JANNFE010000315.1:0-13351 GCA_031379415.1 Betaproteobacteria bacterium
GGAAGGCCAGCGCGAACTGCAGACCGAACGCGTGCGCAAGATGCTGCTGGCCTTCAGCCGCGACCTGCGCGTGGTGCTGCTGCGCCTGGCCTCGCGCCTGCAGACGCTGCGCTGGTTCGCGGCCGCCAAGCAGCCTTGCCCCGCGCCGCTGGCCACCGAATCGCTGCAGGTCTTCGCGCCGCTGGCCAACCGGCTGGGCATCTGGCAGATCAAGTGGGAGCTGGAAGACCTGTCCTTCCGCTTCCTGCAGCCCCACGAGTACCAGCGCATCGCGCGGCTGGTGGACGAGAAGCGCGCCGAACGCGAGCAGCGCGTGCTGGCGGCGCGCGGGGAACTCGCCGCACTGCTCGCTGCCGCCGGCCTGCCCGCAGAAGTGATGGGCCGGCCCAAGCACCTGTACAGCATCTGGAAGAAGATGCAGGGCAAGGGGCTGGACTACGGGCGGGTCTTCGATGCGCGCGCGCTGCGCGTGATCGTGGCCGACGTGGCGGCCTGCTACGCCGCGCTGGCGCGCGTGCACGAGGCCTGGGTGCCGGTGGAAGGCGAGTTCGACGACTACATCGCCAGGCCCAAGCCCAACGGCTACCAGAGCCTGCACACGGTGGTGCGCGGCGCCGACGGGCGGCCGCTGGAAGTGCAGATCCGCACGCGCGCCATGCACGAACACGCTGAACATGGGGTGGCCGCGCACTGGATGTACAAGGAGGCTGGCGTCAAGGGTTATGCCGGCGTGAGCGGCATCAGGAAGGACGGCGGCTCCGTCACCGGGGGCGAGTCCGAAGAACGCATTGCCGAAGCGCGCAAGGCCGTGCTGCGCGAACTGCTGGCGTGGGAGCGCGACTTCGCCAGCCAGGAAGGGCAGGCGCAGGCCGTCGACGCCAGCGAGCGCATCTACGTCTTCACGCCGCAGGCCACCATCATCGACCTGCCCGTCGGCGGCACGCCGGTGGACTTCGCCTACAGCCTGCACACCGACCTGGGCCACCGCTGCCGCGGCGCGCGCGTCGACGGCGTGATGGTGCCGCTGAACACGGCGCTGCGGTCGGGGCAGACGGTGGAGGTCGTGGCCATCAAGGAAGGCGGCCCTTCGCTGGACTGGCTGAACCCCGAACTGCACTACCTGGCCAGCCCGCGCAGCAAGTCCAAAGTGCGCGCCTGGTTCAACGCCGAACAGGTGGCGCAGACCATCGCGCGCGGCCGTGACGCGGTGGAAAAGCTGCTGCAGCGCGCCGGCCGCACGGCGTTGGAACGCGACACGCTGGCCGAACAGCTGGGCTTCAAGAACGCCGACGCGCTGTTCGAGGTGGTGGGCAAGGACGAGTACTCGCTGCGCAACATCGAGAACCTGGTGCGCCCCGCCGAGCCGCCGCCCGAGGACCGCGTGCACCTGAGCCGTTCACGTGCCGGGGCCGGCGGCGTGCTGGTGGTGGGCATGGACTCGCTGCTCACCGCGCTGGCGCGCTGCTGCCGGCCGGCGCCGCCCGACGCCATCAGCGGCTTCGTTACGCGCGGCCGCGGCGTAGCCGTGCACCGCAGCGACTGCAGCAACCTGCGCCAAATGGCGGCCACATCGCCTGGGCGTGTCATCGACGTGGCCTGGGGAACACCGGGCGGCGCGAAGGCCGCGGTCTACCCGCTGGACGTCATCATCGAGGCCGACGACCGGCCGGGGCTGCTGCGCGACATTTCCGAAGTCTTCGCCAAGGACAAGATGAACGTCACTGGCGTGCACACACAGAGCAGCAAGGATGGCAGCACGGCGTGGATGACCATCACCGTGGAGCTGGGCGACACCGGCCGCCTGGGTGCGATGCTGGCGCAGATCGGCCGCGTGCCGGGCGTTCGTCACGCGCGGCGCAAGTAGCGCCAGGGTCGGCGAGGGCAGAGCCTCGTATATACTTTTTTGCTTTCCCAGGCGCGTAGCTCAGCTGGTTAGAGCACCACCTTGACATGGTGGGGGTCGATGGTTCGAGTCCATTCGCGCCTACCAAATTCGGTAGGAGAATCAAGCACTTGGCGTAAACGCCAGGTGCTTTTTTCTGGGCGGTACGGAAAAAGTACGGAAATCCGTCCCCGTGACGCGATCGGGCTGCGCGTAGGGACGATCCACCGTTGCTCAAGGCTGGATAGCGTGACGCAGTGGACGTCGCACGCCAGGGTCATGGCGTGATTGCGCCGCACCTGTGCGCGCCACAAGTGACCCACCGGGACGATGCTCGCCACTGCGTCCCTTTGTTGCAGCAATCACGAGACTTGCTGTAGCTATTCCGTAGCACTCAGCCGATGCTTTCCGGTGTTCTGATCTGTTTTCCCGTGTTGATTCGCTGGAACAGTGCAGGCGTAAGCCCTCGGCCGCCTGGACCGATGGCGCCTTGCCGGATCCTGGCTATTGACCTCAGGCAGCGATGGTTCCATCTGATAAAACCTATCAACTGGGAGACCGTGCGTGTACGCAGTCGTCGTCGAACCGAGCAAGATCGCCCAGGTGCTGGGCCTGCGCAGCAAGGTCACTTCCATCCAGCAACTGGACCAGCAGGTCGAAGCGGGTCTGCCCAAGGCATCTCTCGGAGCCGTGGCGCGCCATGTGTATGGCACCTCACCCGATGCGGCAGCTCTGATGCAGCGGGTCATCCCGTCGGCCACGTTCCACCGCAGGGGTAAGGACTTGAAGCCGCAGGAAGGAGAGCGCGTGGAGCGCCTGGCGCGCGTGATCGCCACCGCAGAACATGTGTGGGACGACGTCGGCGACGCGCGGGCGTTTCTGTCCACCGGCCACGCCATGCTGGGCGGCAAGCGGCCGATCGAGGTGGCGCTGACAGAGCTTGGTGCGCGCCGTGTGGAGAACCTGCTCTGGTCGCTGTTCCATGGCGTTGCGGCGTAACGATCCGGTCAGGGCGAGATCGAAGGCGACCGTCAGCAACCAGGCTACCGCGCCAACCTGGCAGGCCTGGCGCATCGCCGATGGCCGGTTCGACCCCTTCAGCCCGATCGGTGCGTCGCTGGTCGGTGGCCGGTGGAATTTGCCGGGCCTGGCTGTCATCTACGCCAGCCGTTCCTATGCGGGTGCGATGCTGGAATGTCTGGCCCATGCGGGTATCGGACGGGTACCGCGCACCCATGTTGCCGTCGAGATAGCCATCGCGCAGGAGGTCGCCGTCGAGCAGCACGACGAGAACGACCTGCCAGCGGGTTGGGATCATGCGGATCTGTGCGTGGCCCGAGCGTCTGGCGACGCCTGGATCCGCGAGCTGCGAACGGCGGTATTGGTTGTGCCATCAGTCGTCGCACGCAGGGAAGGCAAGGTTCTCATCAACCCGCAGCATCCCGAAACCAGCCACATCGTTGCCAGCGCACCGGAGCCAGTGGTCTGGGATGCTCGGTTGTTCGCCCCACGCTGACTTCCGGAATCGTGCGTGGCGGGGCAGGGCGCCTGGGGAAGATGTTCGACGATGCCCGCCACGAAGATCATCTACTCGCGACGCCGTCAAGCAGCCCTTGGTGGCGGGCTCTTGACGGCCCAGGAGCAGGCGCTGGTGAAGGGCCGCTTGCAAGCAGGCGGGGTCTGCTGCTGCCTCACACCGTGCTCGCCAGGGTCAGCGGAGATTCATCCAATGCTGCATCGGCCGTCGATGGCGATGCAGTCCTGTACGGCGCACAAAACAGTTACCCGGTTGCTTTCAGAAGCATGAATGAGCGATCGCCAGCTGCTTGGCCGTTCGACCCACGGCGGATGCAACGGATACAGGGTCAAGGCAATGTGCGGCCAGACCCGCCACCGAGCCCGCTGGCGCCCGTGCGCCATCGAGACCCACCAGAGAGGCGCATCAACGGTCCAAATGAGGCCCGCCGCACGGCGCATCGCATTTGGCGTCAGCCGCGCAGTCCCGGTCCCCACCAGCTCCAGTCACCCGTCCAAGTCAGCAGACAGACGCTGCACCCCAGACGCCGCTGTCAGGAACGCTCGTTCATGACCCGGTCCCACACCTTGGAAATCACGACGGACCCCTCGCCGACGGAAGAAGCGACCCGCTTGACAGAGCCCGCGCGAACATCGCCAACGGCAAAGATGCCCGGGCAGGAGGTCGCGTAGTCGTCGCTGGTCATCACGAAGCCCTTGCTGTCGAGCTGCACCAGCTGCTGCAGCCAGGCGGTGTTGGGCGCTGCCCCAACCATCACGAACAGCCCTCCCGCCTCGATGCGGCTGTGCGCCCCGGCCTTGCGCAGCGTCACCGCTTCGAGCGACTGCTCGCCGTGCAGCGCCGTGACCTCGGCCCCAAAGTGCAGCGTGATGGCGCCGTTGTTGCCGATGCGTTCAACCAGGTAGTCCGACATCGAGGTGGCCAGCGATGCGCCGCGCACCACCAGGTGCACTTGCTTCGCCTTGCGGCTGAGGAACATCGCCGCCTGTCCCGCTGAATTACCGCCACCGACGACGACGGCCGCGCGCTCCGCCAGGTGGCGGGCTTCCAGCTCGGTGGCCGCGTAGGACACCCCGGCCCCCTCGAAATGCGCCAGCCGCTGCAGCGGCATGCGCCGGTATTGCACCCCCGTGGCCACCACCAGCGCTCGTGCGCGCACCACCACGCCGTCGTCCAGCGTGACGGCAAAGCAGCCCGGGTCCTGCGTCACGCCAGTGACGCGTCGCGGCAGCGCAAAGCGTGTGCCGAACTTCAAGGCCTGGATCTCGCCACGCGCGCACAGGTCGGCGCCCGAAATGCCGGTGGGGAAGCCCATGTAGTTCTCGATCCTCGACGAGGTGGCGGCCTGCCCGCCGACTGCGGTCTCGTCGATGACCAGGGCGCGCAGGCCTTCGGCACCTGCATACACCGCCGCAGCCAGGCCTGCCGGACCTGCGCCGACGATGATCACATCGAACAATGCCCCGTCTTCGACCGCCTGGTCCAAGCCGAAGTGCCGCGCCACACGCTGTGGCGTGGCGTCGGACATCACGGTGCGTTCACCCAGCACCACCACGCCTTGGCCGGCCGGGACTCCACAGCGTTGTGCCATCGCCAGTGCCTCGTCGCTGCCGAGCGCGTGTGCCCGGTAGGGGATGCGGTTCTGCGTAGCGAAAGCCTCTACCCGGCGCACCTCGCGGTCGGCCTCCGGTCCGATCAGCGTCAAGCCCGCCTGGCCGCTTTCGATCAGACGCCGCCGCCTCGCCGCAAAGACGGTGACGACGATGTCGCTCATCTCGGGAATCTCGGCCATGGCCCGCAGCATCGCTTCGCGCGGCACACGGAGGGCTTGCAGGGATGTCACCGCGCGGTTGGTCAGCTGCGCCGTGCCGCCGGACAGAAAGCTCATCTCACCGGTGAACTGCTTGGGGCCCAAGGTGGCAGTGCCGTAGCGCGTGCCGGTCACTTCATCCCAGGCCGCCGCCTCGCCCTCCAGGATGTAGAAGAAGGCCTCGTTCGGTGCGCCGAAGGCGACCAGGGTGTCGCCGGGGGCGAAGTGCACGACTTCGCCCAACTCACGCAGGCGGGCGACGTGGGCGGCCGCCAAGGGTGTGCGAACGTAGGTGGCCAAGTCGACAGCGGCACTCTCCATGGACACGGCCTCCTGAAAATAAAGGGAAGTGGGCCGGCGGCGGCGCATCCGGCGGCGCATCAGACCGCGATCTCGTCATCGCAACGATCGAATCCGCTCACGACCTTAGGGGCAGCGTGCGGGCTCAGCCACTGGGCCTTCGTACGGTGCGCAGCTCTTCCTTTTGGACTACCCGCGGGCAGCCGGCAGGCGCTACCCCCTGTCTTTCGACCAAGGGTCAGGACGTCCCGTTTCCGCTAGGCTTGGACGCAGGCGCCGGCACCAGGCCGCGCAGATTGATGCAGATCGAGACCGCTCACGCCACGTCCATGCCACAGATCGCGCACAGCCCCCTGCAGGATGTTGGCGAGCACCAGCGTTGCGACAGCCTGGCGCACACCAACCGCCTGCTCGAAGGCGTGGTGGCGGCCTCGCGGGCGCTGCTGCAGGACGACGACTTCCAGACCGCGATGACGCACTGGCTGGCCTACCTGGCCACCTCGGTCGACGCCGACCGTGCCATGTACGGCGACTTCACGTCGACGTCACCGGAAGGCACGGTGGCCACGGCGCACCTGGACTGGACGCGGCCCGGCCTGGCCAGCCAGGACGCGGAGGTGCCGGCCACCAGCGACTTCCAGGCATGGACCGAGCGGCTGGCGCGCGGCGAAACGGTCTGGGCGCATCGAGACGAGCTGCTCGACCCGGCGTCCGCGCGCTACTGGGCGTCGACGGGCTGCTGGACGAACCTCATCGTGCCCGTGGTCGTGGACGATTCCACCGTCGGTTGGCTGTGTTTCGACTTCAACACCCGCCGCGAATGGCAGCCGGCGCTCGGCACGGTGCTGCGCACGGCCGCCGACGTCGCTGCCGGGGCCATCAAGCGCCAGTGGGCCGTGCAGGCCATGCTGGCCGAGCGCGACCGGCGCATCGAAGCCGAGCGAGCACGCGCTGAAGAATCGGCGCGGCTGGCCGCGCGTGCGGACCGGCACGCCCAGCTGCTGGCCGCGGTGGCCGCCGCGGCCGAAGACCTGCTGGCCGCGCGCGACCCCGCGGTGTGCATGGACACCATCCTGCAGCGCCTGGGTGACAAATCGGGCGCTTTGCGCGCCGCGCTCAACCGCTTCGACTGGACGCCGGACGACGCGGTATTGCTCGGCTGGCAAGAGGTGGCCCATGAATGGACGGTGCCTGGCCTGGTGCGGCAGATGGACACACCGATGCGGCGATTCCCGATGCGCCGCGACGAGCCTATCTACACAGAGTTCGAAGAAGAGTTCCGCGCCACTGGCCGCATCGTCGTGAACGTGGCCGAGACGGACGACGGCTACCGCATTGAACAGGAAGGGCTGGGCGTGGTGTGGAGCCTGGCCGTACCCTTCATCGTCGAAGGCGAGGTGTGGGGCGCCTTAGGCTTCGATTACGCCACGCCCTTCACGCAGCACGACGCGGCCGAGCTGGCCGCCCTGCAGGCAGTGGCCTCGTCGGTGGCCGATGCGCTGCTACGGCAAAGGCTCGAGGCCAGGACGCTGGCCGCTGAGCGACGGCGTGCCAACGACAACGCCCGCCATGCTGGGCTACTGGCCAAAGTGGTGCAGAGTTCTCGCTCGCTGATCGATGCCGAGCCCCATGCCTTCGAACCTGCCTTGCTGCGTTGGCTGGGTACGTTTGGCGAGGAGACCCGGGCCAGCCGCGCGACCTTCTACGACCTCGTTACCTTCGAAGCGACGGGCGAACGTACCGCGAGGATGCTCTGCGAATGGGTGCGTGAAGGGGTCGAAGGCAGCATTGAGGTCTCGTTCTCGCGTCCTTTCGTGATCGATCCGCGCGGTGCCGAAGACGCGTTCGCCCGGATGACGAGCGGCGAGGTGATGGTGGTCTACACCGACAGCATGACAAGTCCGACGCGCGAGTTCATGCTGCAGCAGGGCAATGCGAGTGTGATGACCGTGCCCATCTTCATCGACGGGCGGCAGTGGGGGCATCTATCGTTCGACTACGCCGAGCGCCACGAACTCGAACCGGCAATGGTCTCGGTGCTGCAGACGGCTGCCGACACGCTGGCCGCGGTGCTAAAGCGAAATGATGCCGCCCGGCAGGCGCTGGCCGAGCGCGATTTGCGCGTCGAGGCGGAGCGGCGCAGCCTGCACGCCGAGAGCGCCCGCGCCGAGGCGCTGCGGCACGCCAACGACGAGCTGATCTCGTCGATGTCGCGCCTGGTGGCGCTGCAGGACCTGCCGGTCTTCCTGGGCCAGCTGCTGCTTGCGCTGACGCGCACCTGCGGCGCGCGCACGGGCGCGCTGCTGGCCTTCGACGGCAGCGACGGCCCGCTGGCCATGCAGCATTGCGTGATCGACGGCGAACTGGTGGACGTGCAGGTGGACCCTAAGCTCGAACTGTGGCGGCAGCCCGTGCCCGAGGCGGCGGTGCAGGAGTGGCGCAGCAACCTGGCCGGGCAGGTGCTGGCCTTCCGCGCCGTGCCGGTGGCCGATGGCGTAGGCCCCTGGCCGCAGAGCGAGCAATGGCACCGCGCGATGGGCCACCGCATGCGGCTGCACTTTCCGCTGAACATCGGCGGGCAGCTGGTCGGCATCGCGGGCCTGATGCTGTGCAGCGACGACGGCCTGGATGACTTTGCGCAGCAGCAGGCGGTGGTGCTGGCGCAGCAGGCGGCGATTGCCATGCAGATGGAGCGCCTGGCCCGGCTGGTGGAAAGCAGCGCCGTGCAGACCGAGCGCGAGCGCATGGCCGCCGAGATCCACGACAACCTGGCGCAGAGCTTCACGTCGATCGCGATGCAGAGCGAATCGCTGGCCGGGCTGCTGGCCGATGACCCGGAGAAGTCGGGCGTGCTGCGGCTCATCGAGCGCACGGCCCGCCAGGGCCTGGCCGAGGCGCGCACGTCGGTGCTGGCCCTGCTGCCGGCCGATGGTTGGCCTGGGGCGCTCGACCAGTCTCTGGCGGCGCTGGCGGAGCGCAGCAGCATCCGCGGCGGCATCGTCTGCCGCTTCGTGAGCCGCGGCACTCCCTGCGCGATGCCCGGCCCGGTGCAGGAGTCGCTGCTGCGCATTGCGCAGGAAGCGACCAGCAATGCGATGCGGCACTCCGGCGGCAGCCAGGTCTCGATCCGGCTCGACTACCTGCAGCAGCGGCTGCGGCTGACGGTCGAAGACGATGGCCAGGGCCTGCCCAGCCCCGACGGGCAGCGGCTCAACGGTGGCTTCGGCGTCGCCGGGATGGAAAGCCGGGCCGCGGTGCTGGGCGGCACGCTGGGCCTGCAGGCGTCGGCCCTGGGCGGCTTGGCCGTGACGGTGGACGTCCCTTGCCTCGGTGTCGCCAAGCTTGCAGGCCGCGCGTCATGAATACGACCGCAGACCTGCGCGTGCTGATCGCCGACGACCACACCGCCTTGCGGCTGGGTGTGGCGTCCATCGTGGCGACCATGGGCCAGGCGGTGCTGGTGGGTGAAGCGGAAGACGGCGAAGATGCGGTGCAGCAGTACCTGGCGCTGCGGCCCGACGTGATGACGCTGGACCTGCGCATGCCCAAGCTGGACGGCCTGCGCGTGGTGGAGCGCATCGTCGCGGCGGCGCCCGACGCGCGCATCCTGGTGATGACGATGTACGACCACGAGGAAGACGTGTTCGGCAGCATCCGCGCCGGGGCCAGGGGCTACATCCTCAAGTCGGCACCGCGTGCCGAGATCGTGACGGCCTTGCGCCAGGTCGGCAGCGGCCAGCGCTACCTGCCCGACTACGTGGCCGCCACGCTGGCCGCACGCCTGTCGGCGCCCGCGCTGACGGCACGCGAGCATGAGGTGCTGGCGCTGATGCGCCTGGGGCTCAGCAACAAGGAGATCGGCCGCCAGCTCGGCGTGGCCGAGGGCACGGTGAAAGCCCACGTGCGCGAGGTGCTGGGCAAGCTGGGCGCGATCAGCCGCACCGAGGCGGTGAACCTGGCGCTGCAACGCGGCCTGTTGCGGTAAGGCCGCTCCCGACGTCCGCAGTCACCCGTCGCGCCCCCCACAAAGCCTTCCGGCGGGGCAGCGGCTATGTCGAAAGGTGGAGACCGCGTGCCGCCGATCGCCTGATGGTCGTCGAAGGCGGCGCTTCCTAGAGTTGCTCTGCGGTCGAGGCCCCTTCTGGCCGACGAGCGCACCCACCTCCAGGAGCACGACATGGCAGACGACCCGGCAGTCACGACCCCCCTTCCGCAACGCGTGCCCATGCCGCGCGGCCAGTTGCTCATCGGCGGCCGCTGGCGTGACGCTCAGGACGGCGCCACGATGAACACCACCGACCCCACCACCGAGGCGGTGATCACCCAGGTGGCCAAGGCCACACCCGCCGACGCCGAAGCGGCGGTGCAGTCGGCTTACAAGGCTTTCGAAGAAGGGCCGTGGGGCCGCATGCACCACGAGCAGCGCGCGAAGATCCTCTTTCGCATGGCCGACCTGATGGACGAGCGCGCGCACGACTTTGCACTGCGCGAAGCGATGGACATGGGCATGCCCTACCGCGATTTCGTCGACATCATCATGCCGCACTGCTCGGGCCTGTTCCGCTTCTTTGGCGGCCTGGCCATGCAGATGAACGGCGGCTACCGGCAGAGCTACGAAGCGCACATCCGCATCCTCACGCGGCGCGAGCCGCTGGGCGTGGTGGCCTGCATCACGCCGTGGAACTTTCCGCTGGCACTCACGGCCTCGAAGATCGCGCCGGCGCTGGCCGCGGGCAACTGCGTCATCCACAAGCCGGCGTCCGACACGCCCCTGACCGCCTTGCTGCTGGCGCAGACGGCCCTGGATGCCGGCGTGCCCGAAGGCGTCTACAACCTCGTCACCGGCCCGGGCGGCTCGATCGGCGACGTGCTCGTGAAGCACCCGCAGGTCGAGAAGATCGCCTTCACCGGCAGCACGCTGGTCGGCCAGAGCCTGGCCCGCAACGGTGCCGAGACGATGAAGCACATGACGATGGAGCTGGGCGGCAAGTCGCCCAACATCATCTTTGCCGACGCCAACATGGAAGCCGCGCTGCAGGCCGCGTTCTGGGGCATTTTCTGGAACAAGGGCGAGGTGTGCGTGGCGGGCTCGCGCATCCTGGTCGAGAGGCCGATCTACGACGAGTTCATCGAGAAGTTCGCCAGGCTCGCCAAAGACGCCGTGCTGGGCGATCCGCTCGACCCGAAGACGCAGATCGGGCCCATCGCCACGCAGAGCGAGTACGACAAGATCCTGAGCTACATCGACAGAGGCAAGCAGTCGAGCGCAAAGCTGGTGGCCGGCGGCGGCACGCGCAAGATCGGCGGCAAGGGTCTGTTCATCGAACCCACGGTGTTTGCCAACGCCAGCAACGACCTGAAAATCAGCCGCGAAGAGATCTTCGGGCCCGTGGTGCCGGTGATTGCCTTCAATGGCGAGGACGAGGCCATCCGCCTGGCCAACGACACCGCCTACGGCCTGGCGTCGGGCATCCAGACCTGCGACCTCGGCCGCGCCTTGCGCCTGGCCGACCGCATCAAGGCCGGCACGGTGTGGCTCAACACCTGGCACAAGTACCACCCGAACGCGCCCTTCGGCGGCTTCCGCATGAGCGGCTATGGCCGCGAGCAAGGCGCAGAGGCGCTGGAGAACTACACCCAGTACAAGACCGTGTGGGCCAACCTCGGCGGCCACTGAGCGCCGGCAACTCAAGAAGGCATCGATATGAAACTTGGAATCATTGGCGCCGGCAATGTCGGCACGGGGCTGGCGAAACACCTCATTCCGATGAGGCACGAGGTGATGTTCAGCTTCGGCAAAGACGCGGCCAAGCTGAGCGCCACGGCCCGGGCTTACGGCGCCACCGCGGGCACGGTGGCGGAGGCGGTGGCCTTTGCCGACGTGGTGGTGCTGGCGACACCTTACGCCGCCATCGCCGAGGCGCTGGCGCAGGCCGGCACGCCCGCGCAGCGCAAGGTGGTGTGGGACTGCACCAACGCGCTGAAGCCCGACATGAGCGGGCTGGCGGTGGGCACCACGTGGTCGGCTGCCGAAGAGGTGCAGCAACGCGCGCCCTGGGCACGGGTGGTGAAGGGCATTCCGCCGTTCGCCGAGACCCTGCATTCCGATCGGCTCGCGCTGAATGGCGGGCCGGTGGGCGTGTTCGTGTGCAGCGACGATGCGCCGGCCAAGGCGGAGGTGGCCGGCCTGCTCAGCGCACTGGGCATGGCCGTCACCGACGCCGGGCCGCTGAAGAATGCGCGCTACGTGGAGCCCGCGGCTTTCCTCGTGGTGCAGCTGGCCTATGCGATGGGGCGAGGCAGCCGCATCGGGCTGGCGCTGGTCACCGACTGAAACGCATGGCGCGCGTCGCGCACAAGGCCGACAAAGGCACGCTGTTCCTGCTGGCCACGTGCAACTTCGTCGTGGGCAGCGGCGCGATGGTCATCACGGGCCTCATCGCGCCGATGGCCGAGGACCTGGGCGTCACGGCGTCCAGCGCGGCGCAATTGTTGACGGCGTATGCGCTGGCGTTCGCCGTCAGCGCGCCCATCGTGGCCCTGCTGGCCGCGCGCGTCTGCCGCAAGGTGTTGCTCGTCCGGGCCTTGGCCTGCTTCGGTGCGCTGATGGTGGCCGCGGCCTTGGCGCCGGGCTACGCGCCGCAATGGGCCCTGCGTGCCGCAGCGGGTGCGGCGGCTGCTGCGTTCGTGCCCAATGCATCTGCCGTGGCGGCCAGCCTGGCCTTGCCCTCCGAGCGCGGGCGTGCGCTGACGATCGTGTTCGGCGGCTTCACGGCCGCGCTGGTGCTGGGCGCACCTCTCGGAACGTATGCCGGCGTCGCCCACGGGTGGCGAACAGTTGTCGGTGCTTTGGGCATGACTGCCTTGGCGTTGGCCGGCGCAGCCCAGCTGAAGTTGCCAGGCGGCATCATGGTGCCGGGAGCGACGCGCGCCGCGTTCCGTGCGGCGATTTCGCAGCCGCGCTTGACGGTACTGCTGATCATCAATGGCCTCAGCGCCTTTGGCAGTTTCGTGGTGTTCAGTCTCGCTTCGGTGGCCTTGCCGCTTTTGCTGGGAACGACGCCATCCCACGCGGCGAGCGCGCTGCTCGTCTTCGGTGTGGGGGCGCTGGCCGGCAACGTGCTCAGTGTCATGTGGCTCGACCGGGTCGGCTCCCTGCGCATGACCACCGGCGCGCTGCTGTTCACCGCTTTGGCGCTGGGCGTGTTGGCCCTGCCTGCAGCGGCTTTGCTGGCCTGGGGCGCACTGGTGCTGTGGGGTGCAGCCAGTTTCATCGGCACCACGGCGCTGCAGACACGCCTGCTGGCCGCAGGCCCGACCTTGTCGAGTGCCTTGCTGCCGATGAACTCGACGGCGCAGTTCGCAGGCCAGTCGCTCGGTACCGCCGTCGGCGCACAGTGGTTGGTACTCAATCCCGGTGCAGCATCGGGCCTGGCATGGATCGGATGCGGTGCTCTGTTGTTGGCGAGCTCCGCCTCCTGGCTGCATGGCAGGTCTGCGGTCGCGAGTGGCGCGTCAGTTGAAGGACCCACGGCGCCCGGCTGACGTCTCGCGGTGACCGGTATCTGGCGCGCCCAAGGGCGCTGATCCAGGTCGACCCGCTCCGACTGCCGATGGGGGACGAATTGAACACCCCGTGTCCTGGCGTCGCGCCGAAAGCCAAAGAAGGCCCTACATCGGGCATCGCCGTCGCAGGATGGTCGCTCGCAAACCCTTGATTACCATGCACCAATCGGCTTTCTGACAGCAGCGCCTCGACATCGTCCGTCCCACCAAAGTGTGGGCCGACAAAGAGAAGATTAGTGCAACCCAATCAACCACT
>JANNFE010000346.1:0-1791 GCA_031379415.1 Betaproteobacteria bacterium
GAAGTTGACGTGCGCGGTGATGTCCTTGTCGCCCACGTCCACCAGCGGGTCGGCGTCGGCCGTGTGAGCGCGGTGGCACATCAGCGTGCCGCCGCTGCGCTGCGGGTGGTAGTACTCGGCCTCGGGGAAGCCGTAGTCGATGAAGAAGGCGGCGCCACGCCGCAGGCGGGCGGCCAGCGAACGGATGAAGGCTTCGGCCTGCGCGTGGATCTCGGTGGTGGTGCCGGACACGAAGGAGGCATCGTGCGGCGGCCTCAGTTCCGTCGGACGGTCGGCCCAGGCGTAGCCGTCGTCGGTGGCCACCACGCCGCGTTCGAACCACGCCTGGCCGTCGAAGTGCAGCAGCTGCACGGGCATCGCATCCAGCACCTCGTTGCCGATGACCACGCCATGCAGGGCCTCCGGCCAGGCGTCGAGCCAGCGCACGCGGCCGGCGAAAGCCGCCAGCCGCGTGGCCTGCGCAGCCCGCAGCGTGCCCGAGAGCTCGACGATCGAGTAGCGCCGTACGCGCTCGCCCAAGGCGCCCAGCAGCTGCGCCGCCAGCGCACCGCTGCCGGCGCCGAACTCGAAGACTTCGTCGGCATCGGCAGCATCCAGCGCCTGCACCATCTGCCGCGCCAGGGCCTGCCCGAACAGCGGCGACAGCTCGGGCGCGGTGACGAAGTCGCTGCCGGATGCCGGCATGGCGCCGAACTGCCGCGCACCACGCGCGTAGTAGCCGAGGCCAGGCTCATAGAGCGCAATGGCCATGTAGCGGTCGAAAGGCAGCCAGCCGCCGGCCTGGGCCATGACCGTGAGCAGGCGGGCGCGGAGTCGCGCCGATAAACTCTCGGCCCCGGTGGTTTGCATCCGGGTCATTGTAGGAAGCCATGTCGGAACACCCGGTCGTGCTTGTCACCGGCGGCGCCCAGCGCATCGGGCGCGAGATCTCGCTGCACCTGGCCAGCCAGGGCTGGCGTGTGGCCGTGCATTACCGCAGCTCGACGGCCGCCGCCGCGCAGACGGTCGCTGCGGTGCGCGCCGCGGGCGGGCGCGCCGAAGCCTTCGCCGCTAACCTGGCCGACGAGGCGCAGTGCGACGCCCTGGTGCCGGCCGTGCGCGAGGCCTTGGGCCGTGTTGACGCGGTGGTCAACAACGCCTCGCTCTTCGAGTATGACGATGTGGCCAGCTTCAGCGTCAAGGCCATGGAAGCGCACTGGCGCGCCAACACCGCGCCGGCCATCCTGCTGGCGCGTGCGCTGCACGCCCAGCTGGCCGAAGGCGCCACGGGTTGCGTGATCAACCTGCTCGACCAGAAGCTGTGGAACCCGAACCCCGACTACCTGTCGTACACGCTGTCGAAGGCCGCGCTGGAGGCGGCGACCACGCTGCTCGCGCAGGCGCTCGCGCCAAGGGTGCGGGTGGCCGGCGTCGCGCCCGGGGTGACGCTGCTGTCGGGCGCGATGAGCTTGGCCGAGTTCGGCCAGGCGCATGCGCTGACGCCGCTGGCGCGTTCGTCGCAGCCGGCCGACATTGCGCGCGCGGTGCGCTTTCTGATCGAGTCGCCGGCCATCACCGGCACCACGCTGCTGGTCGATGGCGGCCAGCATCTGCAAGCCCAGCCGCGCGACGTGATGTTCCTCGCCCGGCACGATCTGCAAACGAAAGCGAAAGCCTGACCCATGCAAAGCCTGCTCAGCCACGCCCGCCTGATGGACTGCCGGCGCCTCTTCCTGCGCGACTACGAGGTCTGGATCAACATCGGCGTGCACGACTTCGAAAAACGCGGCGACCAGCGGGTGCTGATCAACG
>JANNFE010000363.1:0-63734 GCA_031379415.1 Betaproteobacteria bacterium
GCGGGATGCCGGCGAGCAGCTCGTACTTCAGGCGGTGCGCGGTTTGGAACACCGACTTCATGGCCGAGTCGTTGGCGAAGAAGGGGTCGTTGGCGGTTTCGATCTTGGCGTTGACGTGCAACTGTTCGATGAAGCGCGACAACCGCTCGATCAGCCGTTCGCGCGCTTCGAGCACGAACTCCTCGCTGCCGACGAACATGATGTCGCGCACCGAGAAGTTGGTCAGCCGGTCCAGGCGATTGGTGGCCGAGCGCTCGTTGCGGAACACCTTGTTGTAGGTGGTGAAGAAGGCGTCGGTGTGGGCGCGCGCGCCTTCCAGGCCGTAGTAGCAGCAGTCGCACACCGCCGGCTGCAGGCCGTAGCTGGCGTCGGCCATCAGGCTGTCCATCGGCACCGTCTCGAAGTCCTTGTCCTTGCCGTAGAGCTTGGAGAACATCGAGCGCGAGTTGAAGTCGTCCTTCACCGGCGCGCACAGGATCATCTGGTGCGGGAACTCGTGGAAGTAGTCGATCATCTTGAACAGACGCACCGGCCACACGGCCGGGTGCTCCTGCTCGATGGCGCCCAGTTCGCCCGCGATGCCCAGCGTGGCCCGGTTGATGGCCTGCAGCACGCGCAGGAAGTCGCCCTGCATCGAGTAGAAGCCGGGCTGCAGGCACTTCACTTCGCCCGCGGCCTCCAGCGCAGGCTGGGGGTCTTCGCGGTAGGCGATGGGCTTGTCGTGGTGGAAGACGAGGTCCTTGTTGACGTTCTTCGAGATGAAGATGTAGCGCCGTGTCATCGCGCGGATGGCCTCGGGCGATTCCATCTCGTCGTGCGTGATCAGCACGCGGCCATCGACGAGCGCGAAGCCAGTGATCTTGAAGCTGGTGCGCAGGCCGCTTTCGACGAAGGCCAGTTGCTCGTCGGTAGGCCGCTGCTCCAGCGCGTAGTGCATCTCAGCCATGCTCGCCTCTTTCAGTTCGCGGGCGGCGCGTGTCGCGGCCCAGCAGCACGCGGTCGACGACGTACAAGGGGCGGCCCTTCGCCTGGTTGTAGAGCCGCCCCAGGTAGATGCCGAGCACCCCCTGGTTGAGCAGGATGAGCCCGCCCAGGAAGGCGGTGGCCGTGATCGTGCTCAGCCAGCCGTCCACGGCATACGCATGCGGGTTGAGCAGGTAGCGGATGATCAGGAAGCTGCCGTACAACGCCGCCATGATGGACAGCGCCAAGCCGGCGCCGATGGAGATGTACAGCGGGCGGTTGGAGAAGGAGATCATCCCGTCCAGCGCCATCTTCAGCAGGCGGCGCAGGCCGTAGCTGGATTCGCCTTCGTAGCGCGCGGCGTGTTTCACGTCGACGAAGCCGGTGCGGAAACCCAGCCATTCCACGAGACCGGCAAACATGCGGTAGGACTCGCGCATGCTGCAGAAGCCGTCGACGACGCTGCGGCTCATGATGCGGAAGGAGCCCACCGAACTGTCGAGCTTGAAGCCCGAGAGTGCGCTGAAGACCTTGAAGTACAGCATCGAGGTCGTGCGCTTCCACCATTTGTGCTGGCGGTTGATGCGCTTGGCCACGACGATGTCGAAGCCCTCGCGGGTCTTCTCCAGCAGGCGCGGAATCTCTTCGGGTGGGTCCTGCAGGTCGCAGTCCATCACCACCGTCCATTCGCCGCGTGCCAGGTCGAGGCCGGCCGTCATGGCGTAGTGCTGGCCGAAGTTGCGGCTGAGCTTGACCATCGAGAAGTGCGGGTAGCGGTGCACCAGCTGTTCCATGGCCTCCCAGGAACGGTCCGGGCTGCCATCGCAGACGAGGATCACCTCATAGCTGCAGCCCATGCCCGTCAGCGCGGCTTCGAGCCGCTCGCACAGCGCCGGCAAAATGCGCTCGGCCATGTAGACCGGGCTGACGACGCTGAGGAAGGGAGTCCCGTCACCGCCTGTCGCCCCCTGACGAACCAGGCCTGCCGCAATCTGCTCATCGGCCGCGCGCAGGGTGGTCTTGGCAGGCGTGGCGATGGGTGAGGACATGAGGGCGTCGAATATAGCGTCAGGCCTCTTCACCAACCGCCCCCTAGGACGGGTGCCGCAGCGAACTCCATCACGCCGGGCAGCATCTGCACGCCCTTACCCCACGCCGGGTGACCAGAACGCGAAAAAGCGCTCCAGATTGCCGTGCGTGAGGTTGTTCACACGGTGCGTTTCGATGCCTGCCGTCAGCTCCTGCAGCCGTGCCACTGTCGCCTGCACCGTGTACTCCGGGAAGTCAGAACCGACCGTGACACGCTGGTCGGTGCTCTTCATCAGGAAGTGCATGTCGGCGTCGAGCCGGTCGCTGCCGCGGTAGCGCATCAGCGTGTACGACAGGTCGAGCAGCAGATGGTCGTAGCAGCGCACGATCTCGTAGAGCTCCATCATCGTCGGGCCCGTGCCGTGCAGCAGCACCATCTTCGTCACGGGGCAGGCGGCGGCCAGGTAGTCGATGACATCGGGCGCGTGGCGCGTCGCCAGGCCGGGGCGGCGGAACAGCGTGTCCAGCAGTACCACCAGGCCTTGCTCGCCGGCGGCTTCGATGGCGGCCACGCACTTGGCGTCGAGTGGGTCGTAGCCGTTCAGGCGCGGGTGCAGCTTGATGCCGGCAAAGCCCTGGGCCTTGAGCTGGCGCACCACGGCGTCGACGCGCCGCGTGGTGGCCAGCACATGGGGGTTCAGCCCGGCGATGGGCACGAAGCGCGACGGGTGGGCGCGGGCGGCCTGCAGCGTGAAGGCGTTGTCGCCGTGGTTGGCAATGGCCACCAGGCAGGCGCGGTAGGCGCCCGCGGCATCCATGTCGGCCAGCAGCGTGGGCAGCGCGGCATCGCACTGCCGTTCGCCGAACCAGCTGCCGTCGGCGGTGACGTGGGTCAGGGAGTCGAAGAGCTTCATCGGGTCTCCTGCGGCTTGGCGCGGGGCGGGTTCATTGCATCTCGGCGTGCACCAGCCGGGCTGCGCGCTGGCCGGCATCCACGGCCTCTTCGACCGTGTTGGCCAGGGTCACGATGTGGCCGAGGCGCTGGTCCTTGTGCTGCAGATGGCCGATATCGTCACCTGGGCCCAGGTTCAGGTGCACCACCGCCACACCGGGCAGATCACGGGCTGCCTGCACGCCGCGGATGGCCGCGATGCGGCCGGAGCCGGCGCGCAGGAACTCGATATTCGCAGCTCGCCGCGCCGGGCGCGGCTGCACATGGCAGGGCCGGCCCAGCGCCAGCTCGATGGCGGCGCGCATGGCGTCCACGCCGCTGACATGCGGCAACACCACGGGGTAGATGTGCACACCGCCACCGCGGGCAGCGACATCGATGGGCACCGGCGCACGGCCGTCGAGCATGAACTCGGCGTGCACCAGCCCCTGCTTGACGCCCAGGGCGCGCAGCAGCTGGGCATTCGCTTCGGTCAGCGCGTCCATCGTCACGGGCAGCGCAGCAACGCCATAGGTGATGCGCTGCGACACCGTCGGGTTGTCGGCATAGGGCAGCTTGGCCGCGACACCGAGTACGTGCAACTCGTTGTCGCACACGAGGCTGTCGACGATGACCTCGACGCCCGCCACGAATTCCTGCACCAGCACCTCGTGCCGTCGGCTGTGGCGGAAGGCTTCGGCCAGCGCCGTCGGCAGGGCGGCGACGTCGCGCACGACGGCAACGCCGCGGCCTGACTGGTTGTCCACCGGCTTGACGACCCAGGGGCCAGGCAGTGCCAGGGCGGCGCGCTGCGCAGCCTGGACATCGGCCGCCTGCGCGGAGAGCGGCACACGCAAGCCCGCGGCTGCCGCGCACGCGGTCATGCGCGCCTTGTCGGTGCAGTTGCGCGCGGCCTCCGGGCCGATGCCGGGCAAACCCAGTTCGGCGGCCGTGAAGGCAGCAGCCAGCACGCCGTTGTCGGTGGTGTCGCACAGCACACCGTCCACGCGGTGCCGGCGCGCCGCCGCCAGGGTGGCGGCAGGGTCGGTGATGTCCGCCACCTCGTGCAGGTCGGCCAAAGCGAAGCCCGCCTTGTCAGCCGAACCATCGGTGGCCAGCACCCGGCACCCCATCTCGCGCGCCATGCGCATGGTCGCCAGCTGCCAGGGGCCGGCACCCAGCACGTGCAGCAGGAGCGGCGTGGACTGCATCACGCCGCCAGCGGCCCCTGGCGCCAGCCCCAGATGTACCAGGGCGCATCGGGGCCGGTGTTGAACAGCAGGTCCAGCACCGTGACGCCGTGTTCGAAGGGCGGAAAACGTTGTGGATGCTCGGGGTAGCCGCCGTAGTCCTTCCACGCCAGCGTGATGCCCACCTCGTCGAAGCGCTCCGGGACGATGTAGTCCTTGGCCGAGGGGCCGGACAGATAGGTCCCCGCACCAGCCTTGACGACCAGATCGACCATCTTCTCCAGCTTCTGGCCTTGCGCGGCGTAAGTCCGCGAGTCACCGAACTCGGTGGTGATGCCCAGGAACTCGCGCGCGATGTGCTTGACGGTTGTGTGGTTCAGCTCAGAGAGATTGGCCCAGCGCTGCTCCAGGTAGACATGCTCCAGCCAGCCGCGGTAACGCTCGAAGTGCGCTGTCTTGGCGTAGTTCTGCCGCAGGCTCTGGTAGTGCTTGTCCTGCCAGGCCGGGTCGGGGATGTCGACGTCGTGGATCAGCCGGTTGCGGTCGGCGCCCACCGGCACGCTGAGCCACTGCGCGCCGCCCGCGGTCTTGATGCGGTTGCGGTTGCGCCAGTCGCGCGTGGTGTACTGGTTGTCGTCGTAGAAGATGAACAGGTCGACGTCGTGGATGATGTCGAAGTAGCCCTTCCACGGGATGTAGTTCGACTGCAGCACGGCCACCTTGCGGCGGCCGGTTCCGGTGGGCGTGGGGCTCATGGGCTGGGCATGGTTCTAGCGGTGGACATCGCGGACGATGAAGGGGGGGCGGCCCTGCACCTGGTCGTAGACGCGGCCGAGGTAGATGCCGACCAGGCCCAGCGCCATGGTGGTGATGCCCAGGCTCAGCGCCACCAGGGCCATCATCGAGGTGAAGCCCAGCAGTGCGTCGTTGAACACGAGCTTGCGGAAGATCAGGACGAGCACATAGCCGAAGCTCAGCGCGGTGACCAGCAGGCCGAGGTGGAACAGCCAGGTGAGCGGCCGCGACGAGAAGGAGCTGATGGCGGTGGCCATCAAGCCCAGCCGATGCCAGACCGTGTAGCTGCTGCGGCCCGGGCGCTGCGCCTTGACCAGGGGCATGCCGAGCTGCACGAAACCGGTCCAGCTCATCATGCCGCCCAGGAAGACATGGAAGTCGCCCAGGCGCAGCAGCGCGTCGAGGAAGCGCCGCGTCAGCAGGCGTTCGGTGAGCATGTTCTCGGGGATCGGCACCGTGCTCATCGCATTGAGCCCGCGCCAGAACAGCGCGCCGCTCCATTGTTCGAACCAGCCACCCTTGCGCGCTTCCTGGTAGCCGTAGACCAGGTCAGCCTGCGCGCTGCGCTGCTTCTGCAGAAAGGCGGCGAGCACGCCAGGCCGCACTTCCATGTCGCAGTCGATCAGGAACACCAGTTCGCCACGCGCCAGGCGCAACCCCGCCTGCATGGCCGGGTGGTGGCCGAAGTTGCGCGACAGGTCCACCACCACGATGCGCGGCTCCGCGGCCCGCCGCTGCAGCGCATAGGCCAGCGAGTCGTCGGGCGAGCCGTCGTTGACGAGCACCAGCTCCCAGCTGCCGCTGCTGGCCTGTTCGGCCGCGGCGATGCACTCGTCGATGAAGGTCTCGAGAAAGGGCCGCGAGCGGTACATCGTCGACACGATGCTCAGCCCCGGCGGCCCAGCGGCGGCGGCGACGTCGATCGACGTCAGAGTCTCCACAGCCGATACCCAGCCCCGGTGATGGCCTGGGGGTCGAAGGCCGCCTTGACGTCGATGAAGGCACCGCCCTTGACGAGCTTCTTGCCCATCTCTTCCAGCGACAGCTCGGCGTATTCGCGGTGCGCCACGGCAGCGACGATGGCATCGGCGCGCGGCATGGCGTCGAAAGGCTCGAGCTTGACGCCGTATTCGTGCATGGCTTCCTCGGCGTCGGCCTGCGCGTCGGTGACGTGCACTTCCACGCCGTAGCTCTGCAGCTCGCGGATGATGTCGATGACCTTGCTGTTGCGCAGGTCGCCGCAGTTTTCCTTGAAGGTCAGGCCCAGCACGTTGACGCGCGCGCCCTTGATGTAGCTGCCGGCGGCGATCATCTGCTTGATGGTCTGCTCGGCGACGAACTTGGCCATGCCGTCGTTGATGCGCCGGCCGGCCAGGATGACCTGCGGGTGGTAGCCCAGCATGTCGGCCTTGTGCGTCAGGTAGTAGGGGTCGACGCCGATGCAGTGGCCGCCCACCAGACCGGGCTTGAACTTGAGAAAGTTCCACTTCGTGCCGGCGGCCTGCAGCACTTCGGTGGTGTCCAGGCCCATCTTGTCGAAGATGATGGCCAGTTCGTTCATCAGCGCGATGTTGAGGTCGCGCTGCGTGTTCTCGATGACCTTGGCGGCCTCGGCGGCCTTGATGGAACTCGCGCGGTGCACGCCGGGGATCACGATGCGCTCGTAGAGCTTGGCCACCCTGTCCAGCGTCTCGGGCGTGTCGCCGGAGACGATCTTCAGGATCTTGGTCAGCGTGTGCTCGCGGTCACCGGGGTTGATGCGTTCGGGGCTGTAGCCGACGAAGAAGTCCTGCTTCCACTTCAGGCCCGATTCGCGTTCGATGACCGGGATGCAGACCTCCTCGGTGGCACCCGGGTAGACGGTGGACTCGTAGACGATGGTCGCACCCTTCTTCAGGTTGCGGCCGACGCTGGCGGAAGCGCCGATCAGCGGCTTGAAGTCGGGGATGTGCGCATCGTCCACCGGCGTGGGCACGGCGACGATGATCATGTCGGCCTCGGCCAGCATGCGCGCGTCCGAGGTGTACACCGCGTGCTTGGCGGCCGCCAGTTCCGAGTCGGGCAGTTCACGCGAAGGATCGGTGCCGCGCTGGCAGGCATCGACCTTGGCCTGCGCGATGTCGAAGCCGATGGTGCGCACCTGCTTGCCGAACTCCACCACCAGGGGCAGGCCGACGTAGCCCAGTCCGATGACAGCCAGTGTGTTCATAACGTGGTCCTCACGATCCTTGAAGAGTGGCTGCTGGCGCCGCCCGCGTTCAGCGCGCGGGTGCGGCGGCTTGCAGCAGCGCGTCGAAGCGGGCCAGGTTGCGGGCGGCAAAGGTGTCGAGCACCTCGGCGCCGGCGTCGCGGTCGTCCAGCGGCACGTACAGCATCAGCACGGCGCTGTGGTCGCCACGGCCGAGCAGGCGGCTGACGGCCAGGCGCAGCTTGCCTTCGACATCGCTGGTGACCCAGTGCCCGTCGATCCAGTACAGCTGAGCCACCAGCAGGCGCTGCGTGGCGCGCTGCTTCAGGTCGCCCGGCTGGCGCAGTTCCGCCGTGGCTGCCCGCACGGCAGCGCGGGTCTCGCCCAGTACGCGCCGGCCGCCCCCGGTCTGTACCCAGCGCTCGGACAGGCCCTCGATCAACGTGTTGGTCGAAGTGATCAGCTTGCGATCGACACCCTGGTCGCGGTACAGGCCCATCCAGACGCCGACGCCGCGGTCACCCGCCCGGTAGACGCCCTTGATCACGGCCGAAGGGTTCTGGAAATTGGGCGCCCAGTCGCTGAACGTGGCCTGGGCATCGAGCGCCCAGCCGCCGTCCAGCTGGGCGGGCAGCGTGGGCGCGGCGGTCGCCGTGGTGGCGAGCTGCTCGGCGCCCTGCAGGCGCGCCTGGGTGTACTGCGTCACGCCCAGGAGCAGCGCCACGGCGACGGCCACGGCCCAGGCACTGCGTGGCGAGGCGGCACTCGACACAGGCCCGGCAGCGCCCGCGGGCGCGGCGGCCGCCGACGCGGCCTCGTCGGGCTCGGACCAGCGCGCGCCGACCATGAACATGACCAGAATGACGACGCCGAAAAAGACCCAACCGTAGAGCAGATGGTCTGCGCCGACAGCCAGCGTGTTCGACGACAGGTGGCCGAGCATGACGATGAGGTAGGCCCGCAGCCAGTTCGCCACCACGGGCACGATCACCGAGACGACCATGAAGATCACCCGGCGGCGTGCGGAGCGGTAGTTCAGGTACGCGAAGAGCGTGCCGACCATGAACGAGGCGATGAGGTAGCGCACGCCGCTGCAGGCTTCGACCACCGACCAATTGCCCGATGGGATGATGAAGTTCAGCCCCTCGCGGTACACCGGTATGCCGCTGGCGCGCAGGGCCAGCACCGTGAAGTCGGCTGTGCCTTCCATCATCACCGGCACGAGGAACTCGCCCATCGGCACCGAGAAGAACAGGAAGAGCAGCGGGAACAGGATTTCGCGCGCGATGGCGGTGCCGAAGAGGGCTGGCACGACGAGCACGATCAGGCAGACCAGCGCGAACTGCGTGGCGGCGTTGACGCCGGCCAGTTCGCCCAGCAGCCACAGCAGGCAGACCAGCGCGATGGGTACCAGGAACCACGGCGCCGACCGCAGCGGCAGGCGCGCCAGGGCCTCGCGTCGGCGCCAGACCAGCCACATCGAGATCGGCGGCACCAGGAAGGCATGCGCGAAGGTCTCCGAACGCATCCAGATCCCGACCATCGCCAGGCCCGTGCTCTTGAAGAGCAGCAGCAGCACCGCCAGCGCGAACACACCGGGCAGCAGGCGCAGCGCCCACACCGGGCCAGCGCCGGACAGGCGTTCGGTGGCCATGCTCACCCCAGGCTCCGCACGACAAACGGCCCGAGCCAGTTCGCCACCCCCAGCGGCAGCCGCCGCCAGGTTTCGATCATCAGCTTGTACTTCGCATTGGCCGGGTTGTTCTGCGGCACCGCGTCGCGCTTGTACAGGCGGTACTCGTAGTGCAGCGGCGTCGGCTCGAAGCCCCAGTTCTTCTTGAAGTTGTAGGGCCCGGTGCCCTGCTTGCTGCGGCCGTAGTCGAAGACCTTCAGGCCGCGCGCGCAGGAGCGGCGCATCAGCTCCCAGTACTTGAAGTCGTTGGCGGCCAGGTCGCGCGCGGCTTCGTCGTCGCCGGCGTAGTAGGGCAGCACTTCGTCGCGGAAGTAGAAGCTGAGCACCGAGGACAGCAGCCTGCCGTCGGGCGCGGTGACGGTGAGAACTTCGCAGTCGGCCCCGAACTCCTGCAGCAAGGTCTGGAAGTAGCGCCTGGGCAGCGCCGGCGTGCCGTGGCGGTGCACGTTGTCCGCATAGAGCGCGAAGAAGCGGTCGGCGTTGGCGTCGACCTCGCTGTGCAGCCCGTTCTTGATGCCCTTGCGCACCATCGCGCGCTGCTTGCGCGGGATGGCCAGCATGTTGGCTTCTTCCTCGGCCAGTATCTCCTTGCGGAAGGTGACGTAGAGGTCCTGCTCGGGCCAGTCGGGGTGGCGGCGTTCGGTGTGGCGCAGTTCGAGATGCTGCACACCCAGCCTCTGCGCCAGCGCCTGGGCCTCGCCTTCCAACGCGTTGGCGCTGGCCACGTCGTCGGCGGCCACGCCGCCGTAGACGGCAAAGGGCAGGCTGGTGAGCGCGTTGCCGAAGAGCACGCTCTTCACGTGGGCCAGCGGCAGCACGCCGGTGATGCGGCCTTCGTTCAGCGCATACAGGAAGTAGGTGTCGTGCCGGAACACGTCGCGCAGCACGCGCTGCCAGCCGGCACGGTGGAAGAACGTGGCCTGCGGGCAGTCCATGACGAAGGCGTCCCACAGCGCGGCGCTGCGAGCGTCTCCTGCGGCAAGACGTTCGATGGCGGGCATGGCGGCGTTCAGGCCGGCGCCGGCGCGGGCGCAGGCACGGACGAGTCTGCGCGGGCGAGGAAAATGTGGTCCATGCGGCCCCAGCGGAAGTCACCCAGCAGGCTTTGCAGGCGCGATTCCATGCGGGCGATATTCACGTAGTGGCGAAAGCGCGTCTTGCTGTCGATGCCCGCCACACGGGGCTGTTCGGCGTCGATCTCCCAGGGGTGGAAGTAGAAGACGGCGGCCTCGCCATCGTCCCGGTTGACCTTGCCGATCATCCAGCGCGACAGCGGATAGGGCAGCAGCCGGAAGTAGCCGCCGCCGCTGGACGGCAGGTTGCGGTTGAACAGGCGCAGCGTGGTCACCGGCACCTCCAGCAGGCCGTTGGCCAGGCGGTAGGCGAAGCGCGGTGAATCGGGCATGCCGTAGTGGTCGTGCCGGATGGGGTAGATGCTGCTGCTGTAGGCGTAGCCGGCCTCGGCCAGGGCGTCGAAGGCCCACAGGTTGGCGGTGCCGATGGAAAAGCTCGGCGCGCGATAGCCGCGCACGGCCTGGCCCGACAGGTCTTCCAGGATGCGCTTGGCGCGAACGATGTCGTCTGTGAAATCGGCACGGCTCAGGTCGCTGGCGCGTTGGTGGCCGTAACCGTGGCTGGCCAGTTCATGACCGCTGGCCACGATGTCGCGCACCAGTTGCGGGTAGCGCTCGGCAATCCAGCCCAAGGTGAAGAACGTGGCCTTGACATCGCGCTCGGCCAGCAGCGCCAGGATGCGGCCGACGTTGCGTTCGACGCGGCACTCGCGCGCATCCCATTCGTCGCGCCGGATGTAGGGTGCGAAGGCCGAGACCTGGAAGTAGTCTTCGACGTCGATCGTCAGGGCGTTGCAGAGGGACGGCGCGAGCATGGCCGGGATTGTCAGTGCGCGCCGGCCTGCAGCCAGCGGTACAAATCGGCAGCGATGCGCTCTGCGGCGTGGCCGTCCCAGTATTCCGGCACGCGGCCGCGCTTGCCGCGGCCTTCCAGGATGGCGGCCACGCCAGCGCGGATGGCCTGCACGTCGCTGCCGACCATCGTGTTGGTGCCCTGCTCCACCGTGATGGGGCGTTCGGTGTTCTCGCGCAGCGTCAGGCAGGGCACGCCCAGGGCGGTGGTTTCTTCCTGCAGGCCGCCGGAATCGGTGAGCACCAGCGTGGCGCCCTGCATCAGGCCCACCATCTCCAGGTAGCCCTGGGGCGGCAGCACGGCCATGCGCTCGGGGTGCAGCAGGTGCTGCAGGCCGAAGCGGTCGATGTGGGCCCGCGTGCGCGGGTGCAGCGCGAAGACCAGCGGCAGCTGCGCGGCCACCTCACCCAGCACGGTGAGCAGCGGGCCGAGCGTGTCGGCGCGGTCAACATTCGAAGGCCGGTGCAGCGTGACCACGCCGTAGCCGCGCGGATGGGCCAGCAGCGCCGGGTCGGCACCATGCGCGCGCAAGGAGTCCGCCGCAGGGCGGGCCTGTGCGCGGTTGCTCAGCAGCGAGTCGATCATCACGTTGCCGGTGAAGCACACGCGCGCCTCGTCGACACCTTCGCGCAGCAGGTTGGGCAACGCGCTGCGCTCGGTGGTGTAGAGGCGGTCGGCCACCTGGTCGGTGAGCACGCGGTTGATCTCTTCCGGCATCTTGCGGTCGTAGCTGCGCAGGCCGGCTTCGACGTGCACCACCGGCACGCCCTTCTTCACGGCTACCAAGGTGCAGGCCAGCGTGGAGTTCACGTCGCCCACCACCAGCACGCACGCGGGCTTGTGCGCGTCCAGCGCCGGCTCGAAGCGCTTCATGACCTCGGCCGTCTGCGCAGCGTGGCTGCCGGAGCCGACTTCGAGGTTGATGTCGGGTTGCGGCAGGCGCAGATCGGCAAAGAGCTGGTCGCTCATGCTGGCGTCGTAGTGCTGGCCGGTGTGGACCAGCAGCGCCGGCAGCGGCGGCTGATGGGCGGCCAGCGCACGCAGGATGGGCGCCATCTTCATGAAGTTCGGGCGCGCACCGACGATGCACATCACGGGGCCGGTCACGGCGTTGACTTCGCTCATGGGCGGCTTCAGTCGGTCTTCTTCAGCGCCGCCACCAGCTTCTGCAGCATCGCCAGGACCTGCAGGTTGGTGCGTTCCAGGCGCAGCAGGCCGCGCTCCAGACGCTGCAGCTGGTCGCCGCGCTGGTCGGCCGTGAGGCCGGCGATCTGCTGCGCCATGGCTTCGGCGTCGCTGGGGCTCAGCTGCAACTTGCTCAGGTCGAGGTCGACGCCCAGGTCGAGATCGAGCGCTGCACCGGCCAGGCCGCCGGGCATCAGCGGCTCGCCGCCGGAGGCAGCCGCGGCCAGCGCCGGCTGCCGCGCGGGTACCTGGTTTTCCTGCTCGAACTCACGCACCACTTCGCCCACGTCCTCGGCGGTGAGGTGCGTGCGGCCGCTCAGGAAGCCGGCCAGCAGCAGCCGGTCGCACACGGCGTTGATGCGGCGCGGAATGCCGTTGGTGGCGGCAAAGATGCCGCCGAAGGCCGCTGGCTCGAAGCTCGGCTTGCCCTTGGAGCCGGCGCACTTCAGGCGGTGCTCGATGTAGCCGCGCGTCTCTTCCACGTCCAGCGGGCCGATGTGGCAGGTGGCCGCCACGCGCTGGCGGAACTGCTCCATCTCGGGCTGCTGCAGGATCTGGCGAAACTCGGGCTGGCCGACCAGGAAGCTTTGCAACAGCGCCTGGTTGCCGAACTGGAAGTTGCTGAGCATGCGCAGTTCTTCCACCGCGCGCGGCGTGAGGTTCTGCGCCTCGTCGACGATGAGCAGGCAGCGCTTGCCCTTGCTCGTCTGGCTGATGAGGAAGGCTTCCAGGGTGATCAGCAGTTCGGACTTCGGCACGTCCTTGACACGGAACCCAAAGGCCGCACCCACCATGCGCAACGTGTCCTCGGCGCCCAGCTGCGTGGTGACGAGGTGGCCGGTGACGACATTGCTGCCGTTGAGCCCTTCGATCAGCGAACGCAGCACCATGGTCTTGCCGGCGCCGATCTCGCCGGTGATGACGATGAAGCCTTCGTTGCGCGACACGCCGTACTCGAGGTAGGCCTTGGCACGCCGATGCTGCTTGCTCGCGAAGTAGAAGCTGGGGTCGGGGTTGAGCTGGAAGGGCTTGGTGCTCAAGCCATAGAAGGCTTCGTACATGGTCAGAACCGCATGGTCAGTGATGCCGTGGCGGACGACTCACGATACGGCTCCGTGAGGCTGTTGAACACCGAGTAGCGCAGACCGAGCGACAGGTTGGTGCGCCAGCCGATCTGGTCGGTCCAGCTCAGGGCCAGCGACTTCAAGTCGGTACCGGGCTGCGTGGACGTGGCACGGGTCATCAGCCGCTGCCCCGTGAGCACGGCCGAGGCCGTGGGCGTGAGCCGGTAGGACACGGTGCCGGTGTAGCCCTTCTGCTGGATTCCGGCGTCGGCGGGCGCTTCGTCGCCGATGGTCAGCGCCGAACTCCGCGACGTGTAGCCCTGCACCGTGACGGTCATCCGCCGCCCGCTGTATGACCAGGCCAGGTCGCTGCGGCGCTGCAGCGTGGCACCACCGTTGATGAAACCACCCGGCACGATGGCCGTGGGGTCGATCCCCTGCGCGCGCAAGAAGTTCAGCACGAACTGCCGCCGTTCTTCCTCATCCGGGATGACCGATTGGAAAATGGCGTTGGCCAGGTCGAACTGGGTGATCGGCCGTCCCAGGGCATTGGGGTCGCTGCTGGTCGAGGCCGTCTTCGATGAGCTGAAGGACAGCGTCGACTGCGGCAGCCGGTGCGAGAGCCGGAACTGGTGCGACTGGCCGAAGTAGCGCTTGTCGCTGGACACACTGGCCAGAGTTCGTTCGTTGGGTGTCCACTGGGCGTCGAAGCCGGTGTTCGTCGTGCGCCGACGTTCCAGGCTGCTGGCGGTGGTGGTTTCCTGGCCGCCGCGCAGCGTGAAGCGGAACTCGGGGTCGGGTGTCACCGACAGGCTGGCCTGCACGCGTTCGTTGTCGATGCCGCGCTGGGTGCGGAACGAGGCGTGGTCGCGCGAAGCCAGCAACCCCCAGCCCAGCAGCGCGCCGCGGCTGGGCGAGTTCAGCGAGATCTGCCCGCCGGTGCTGGTGGAGTCGCCCACCTTGGAGCGCCGCGTATTGGTGGCGCGCGCGTCCATGCGCGCCTCGTACTGCGCCCAGTCGGCCAGCGAGCCGCGCACATAGGGCGACAGCGAAACCGAGGCGACTTCGGTGCGGTTGTCGTTGCGCTGGAAGCTGCCGGCCACCGATTGCTCGCCGAAGGCCGACAACGCGCTGCGTGCCGCGGTGGCCGCGCCGTCGATGAAGAACCAGTTCTCGATGGCCTCGGCCGTGAACCTGGCGCTCAGATCGTGCAGCACCTCGGAGGGCTCGCCTTCCCGGGTATGGCGGACCAGGCCCAGGCTGTAGTTGCCGGAACCCCGCACGCGCCCCGAGCGGCTGGTGTAGCCGATGGTCGGACGCAACACCAGCGACAGATCCTGCCCGTTGTCCTGCGGCGCACTGCGCGTCTCGACATAAGCAACGGCGGTCTCCAAGGACGATGAAAAGCCGCCGCTGCGCGTGCCCTGCGCGTGCGCACTGCCCACAACCAAAGCGCCCATGATCAAAGCGCCCATCACCGCGCCGACACCGGCCGCCGTGCGCAGCCTTGGGGCAGCGCGGGCGCGGCCGTTCGGTTTCGGGCGGCTTGGGGTCACGGTGCTCAGGGGTTGCGCAGCCCGGTGGCCTGTGCGCCGGCCGTGGGTGCGTCCGCCAGAGCCGCTTCGGCCTCGACCGGGTTCATCGCTCCGCCGTTGTTGCCCTGGTCTTCACCGCCGCGTTGCCCACTGGCGTAGCCATAACCATAGCCGTATCCGTAACCATACCCATAACCGTAGCCATAGCCATAGCTGTCACCGGAACTGCTGCGCGCCTTGTTCAGCACCAGCAGCTTCAGCGGACAGGACTCTATGGTCTCCAACGCCTGCTTCACCGTGGCCTGCAACGTACGATCGGCATGCACCACGATAACGATCTGCCCCATATGTGTCGCCAAGACGCGTGATTCGGTCGTCAACAGCAGTGGCGGCGAGTCGAAGATGATGATGCGGTCGGGGTAGCGCGTGGCCATGTCGTCCAGCAGCTGGGACATGGCGTCGCTGGCGAGCAGTTCCGTAGCCCGCGCATGCGGTGAACCGCTGGGAAGGACCGTCAACTTGTCGACATTGGTGCGCAACAGCACATTCGACATGTCGGCCTTGCCTTCCAGCAGGTCGAGCAGGCCGGGCCCGGGCGGCAGCCCGAGCATGCGCAGCACGGACGGGCGCGCGACGTCGGCGTCCACCAGCATGACCGTGTGGTCCAGCTCGGCGGCAATGCTCATGGCCAGGTTGATGGAGGTGAAGCTTTTGCCTTCACCCGGCAAGGCGCTCGTCACCATGATCAGGTTGCCGTGCGCCACCGTGGCCGCACCGCGCCCCATGGCGTTGGCGATCAGCGGCCGCTTGATCACGCGGTACTGGTCGGCCAGGTGCGAGCGCGGCGCATTTGGCGTCACGATGCCCGCGGTTGCCAGCTGATCGAGCTTGAGATCGACACGACGAGACTGCGGCACGAGATCGATCGAGGCGGCCTCGCGCGCAATCACCTGTGCCGGTTCGACGGTCTGCGGAAGTGGCTCGGGTTGCAGCCGAGCCGTCGGTTGCACGGGCGGCGCCGCGATGGTGGCAAGTTCGGGCTCTGGCACCGTGATGCCGGCTTGGCGCAACTGCTCCAGTCGCAATGCGGCTTGTTCGATGAGGCTGCTCATGGTGTCAACCCCCGAAACGCGACATCAGCGTCATGGCAATCAAGCCCGCCACGAACACACCCACCAGGCCGCCCGAGGCAACGACGAAGCGCATGAGACTCATGCGTTCGCGCCTTCGGTCGGCGTCGGTCGTCAGCATGGTCACTACCCCCAGCAAGGGCAGGCCAGTCATCTGGCGCAGCACCTCTGCCGAGGAGAAGGTCGGACGCAATTGCGCAGCGGCAAAGGCGAAGAAAACGCCCGCTGCCAACGCCAGCACCAGCACGCCCGGCAGCAGGATCAAGCGGTTCGGTGACACCGGCTTCGGCGCCACGCGCGGCGGGTCGATGAGACGGAACTCGGCAACGCCAGAGGCGACGTCGAGCTCGCCCGACATCACTGCCGACTGGCGCCGCGCCACCAAGTCCTCGTAGTTCTTCTTGGTGATCGCATAGTCCCGGTTCAGCTGTGCAGCCTCAGCCTCGATCTGCGGCGCCGACTTCAGCGACTCCTTGACCTGCGCATAGCGCCCCGTGTACTCATCGACGCGGGCCTGGATGGCCGCGGTCTGCACTTCGGCCGTAGCCAGCATGCGGTTGAGTTCCTGCACCGCGAGGCTCTCGTTGGCCGCGGCCGCCATGCCAGGCGCCGGCTGTAACGCGGCGCGGCGCTGCAGTTCCTGGACCTCCTTGCGCTTCTGCTCTTCGAGGTCGGTGATCAGGCGGCGCGTGCTGACGACATCGGGATGCTGCTCGGTATAGCGCTGCAGCAGCCCGTCGAGGCTGCGCTTCTGGGCTTCGATGCGGGAGTCGATCTCGGGCGTGGACACGGAGGCGGGCTGGGCCTCGCGGGTCAGCAGGTTCGGCAGTGCGCTGCTGGGCGCCTGGCCGCGGGCCTCGGCCAGTTGCCGCTTGGCAGCGTCGCGTGACTTTTCGGCTTCACGCAACTGCAACCGGGCCGCTTCGAGCAGGACCGTGATCTCCCCCAGGCGCGTGGCAGAGTCCTTACCGTCGGCGCTTTGCCGGTCGAGGTTGCGCAGCCTGAACTCCTTGAGGCGCGCTTCCGCCTCCTCCAGCTTGGCCTCGAAGGTCTTGATCTGCTCGGTCAGGAAGGTCTTGGCCGAGTCAGTGTCCTTGCGCGTGGCGCCCAGGCCCGACTCGACGAAAATGGACACCATCGACTGGATCACGCGCTTGGCCTTGTCCTGTTCCGGGTCGCGGTAGGCCATGGAGTAGAGGTTCGCGCCACCGGCGGTGCGGATCTCGATGCCCTTGACCAGGCGGTCGATCAGCGCTTCTTGGTCATTCTTGGAACTGCTCTTCAGGTCGAGGTCCGCCATGCGGATGAGTTTCTCGATGTTCGGCCGGCTGATCAGCGTGCGGCTGAGCATGCTGATCTGTTGCTCGATGTTGGGCTGCACGGCCAGCCCGGACATCAGTGGCTTCAGGATGGAGTCGGTGTCGACGTAGATGCGCGCGGACGCCTCGTACTGGTCGGGGATCTTCCAGACCACCACCGCACCGACCACCGCAACAACCCACGCCACGATCAACGCCGGCCAGCGGAATGTCCACATCCCGCGGAGCGCGGCGAGCAGCTGTTGAACGATGGCTTGCATGCGTGAAGGGCGGTCGTTTCGGGGATCGGGAGGGGTGGCAGGGCGCCGCGCCGAGGCGCTAGAACAGGCTCTGCGGGATGATCAGGATGTCGCCAGGGCGCATCTCGACGTTGGCCGACGTATCGCCGCGCTTGATCAAGTCCTTCAGACGCACCGAATACTGCTTGTTGCCTTCGGCGCTGCGCTGGATGATGGCGCGATTGCCGTCAGCGAAATCGGTCAACCCGCCCACGGCGATCATCACGTCAAGCAGCGTCATCTTCTGCTTGTAGGGCAGGAACAGGGGCCGAGCGGCCTCACCCACGACGCGAATCTGCTCACTGTAGGGACCAACGAAGCCAGTGACGATGACGGTGACCACCGGGTCGCGGACGAAGGTGGAGAGCTTCTTCTCGATGTCGCGCGCCAGTTCCGGGGGCGTCTTGCCCTGCGCCACGAGTTCGTCGACCAGCGGCGCCGAAACCTTGCCGTCGGGTCGCACGGGTACGACAAGCGACAGTTCGGGATTGCGCCAGACGATGATGTTGACGCTGTCGCCAGCGCCGATCACGTAGCTGTAGTCGCCAGCCTGGCTCGTAGCCGGTGCCGGCGGGTAGCGCCCGAGGTCCAAGGACGAGCATGCGCTGAGCAGACAGGCCAGCAAGAACAACGTGCCACGGACACCTGGAAGCAGGTGAAAGGTGATCTTTGGCAAGGTGCGCTCCTGTACACGAGAGATTGCCAAGCATGGTGGCATCAAGGGCCAGCATTCAAGCGCAAGACGCGCTGCTTGGGTGTTGAAGTTGCCGCAGGCATCCCCGGGCGACATGATGTCACAGGCCTGAATCCGACCCCGGGACGCCGGCCGCGCCCCGCCACCGTAAGTTAAGCTTTTTTCACGCTTGCGAAAGGCCACAGTGCACACCCTGACGAGGGGTGGATCCTAGGGATGCGCCCGTCGACTTTGACCCTTGCACTGCGCGGAGGGAGCTTGCGCCCGGATCGCGCGGTGGGACCGGACAAAAAAAATCCCCGCCGAAGCGGGGAGCTGTTTGCACCGGGCTCAACACCCGGAGTGCCAGATCGGTGATCAGGCCTTGCGAGCGCGACGCAGGCTCACGGCAGCGCCGAGGAGCGCAACACCAACCAGCGCCAGGCTGGCGGGTTCCGGAACCGGGCTCACGGAAACCTGACCGCTGTAGGTCGGCGCGCCAGCGCCACCAGTGCTGCTCACGCCGGACACCTGGAAGGCGTACCGACCAGCAGACAAGCCCACCGGGCTCAGCGTGGCCGTCGGCCCGAAGATGAATGCGGAACTGATGTTGGCGCCGAGCGTCGGTGTCGTCGAGCAGACAGAGGCTACGTTCCCGCCCGTGGCGCAAACGCTGCCGGGCAGCACCTGGCGCAGAACCACCGCAAAACCAGTGATGTTGGCCGAGGGCACGAAGCTGCCGGTGATTTCAGCAGAGCCACTGGGCGCGAAATCGAAGACCCAGGTGTCGCTGAAGCTGCCGGAACCGATCGCGGTGTGGCGGAAGCCAGACACGTCGAAAGTCAGCGAGTTGTGGGCGCCGAGGAAGGTGCCTTCGCCGAGGTATTCGCAGTTGATGCAGACGTCAGCAGCCATGGCTTGGCTGGAGAACAGTGCCCCGGCGGCAATCGCGACGGCGGAGGCAAGGCGGGACAGTTGCTTCATGGTTAGATCTTCCTTTCGTGTACCTATCAGAAACGGCCTATCGGGTTCGACTTGCCGGGCTCATGCAGCCATATAAGCATTCGGTGTGCCAGAAAAAAAATTGTCAGCCAATCAAAGACTTACAGCTGACCTACCCTATCAACCCACAGACCCTGTTAACTTTCTCGACAGGCTGTACCGCCCGCTTCACCACGAAAAGGGGCGATCAAAGACCCTTCAACATCTGGCCGGCCTCGTCCCGATACGGATTGCGGCTACCCATGGCGACCAGCCGATCCAGCTCACGCCGGGCCAGGGCCTTGTCGCCAGCCTGCAGCGCCAGCTTGGCCAGGTGGAAGCGCAGCGCCGCGTCACCCGGGGCCACGTCCACGGCCTTCTGCTGCATGGCAAGCGCCTCCGGCAGCCTCTTGTCGGCCGCCAGGGCAGTGGCCAGGGTGTCCAGCAGCGCTGGCTGGTTCGGCAACAGTTCGACCGCCTTCTGCGCGGACTCCACCGCGCCTGGCTTGCCCTGCTGGACGAGGACCCAGGCCAAGTTGTTCAGCGCCGGCACGTAGTCCGGCCGGAGCACCAGCGTTTCGAGGAACCGCTTCTCGGCACTGCGGAAGTCCTTGGCATTGAGATAGCCCTCGCCAAGGAAGTAGTGCATGGCGCCATCGCCAGGATTCTTGGTAATCCAGTCCAGGCCAAAACTCTCCGCCTGCTTCCAGGCACCACTGGCCAGCAGCGAGGTAAAGAGGTTGGCCGCCAACTCGCCGCGGTCAGTGGCCTTCTGCATGCCTGCGCGATAGACAGAAATCGATGCCTCGTGATTCTTCATCCTGCGGTGGACCGCAGCCTCGAGCAGGTAGCCCCCCGAGGACTTTGGCTCGCGGCGTTGCAACTCCCGGGCAATCTCGATCGCCTCCTTGGAGCGCTTCTCGTCGACGAGGATCTCCACCAGGTTGATGCGCGCCGCCTTCAGGCGCGGGTCGATCTCGACGGCGCGGCGCAGGTTGGCCACCGCAGCGCCCCTGTTCCCCTCGGCGCGATGCACTTCGGCCATGCGCGTGTACGCCATCGCGGAGTTGCTGTCGATGGTGGTGATGCGCTTGAAGGTGGACAGGGCCTGCTGCCGGTTGCCGTCGGCCACCTGCATGCGGCCCAGAGCGTCCAGCACCCGCACGTTGTCAGGTATCGCGGCTGCGGCTTCCTGCGCCTCGGTGAGGGCCGCCTTGATCTGGCGCTGCCCGCTCAGCACTTCGATGAGCTTCAATCGAGGCTCGGGCTCCGAGGGGGCTGCCTTGATGGCCTGCGTGATGATCTCGCGGACCTGCTCCAGGGGCGCACCTGCGCGATAGCGGATGTCAGCGAGCCACATGATGGCCAGGTAGTTGCGTGGGTCGTCCTTGAGCAGGTCATCGAAGCGCTTGCGCGCCCGATCGACCTGCTTCTCGCGCATGTCGATCTCGGCCAGGCTGGAGATCGCGGCGAAGAACCGCGGCTCAAGACTGAGTGCCTTCTCGAAGGCGGACCGCGCACCGGCATCGTCACGCCGAGCCAGCAACACCCGCCCGCGCAAGTCATGGGCCGAAGCGCTGTTGGGATCCTTCCGAACCATCGCATCCGCTGCTGCCAGCGCCGCATTCAAGTCATTCTGGCGCAAGCGGGCGCTCACAAGCGCAATGTCGGCGTAGGAGTCCTTGCTACCCGAAGCCAAGGTCTCGAGCTGCGAGAACGCCTTGGTCTGATCGCCACGGGCCAGTTGGGTGAGCGCCAGCGCGGTGCGCGTTCGACTGTCGTCCGGCGCAGCGGCAACGGCCCGCGCAAGGAAGTCCTCGGCCTCGGCCATGTTGCCGAGTTGCAGCGCTGCGTCGCCTGCCACCGCCAGCGCAGGCGAAGAAGGCGTCGGCGAATCGACCAGGGGCTTGACGCTCTCAAGGGCCCGGGCCGGCAACCCGAGGCGGAGCTGGATGTGTGCCAGGTTGATGCGGGCGTTGACCAGCGTCGGGTCCAGCTGTACAGCGGTTGAGAGATGGCGCTCGGCGGTGACGAGCGAACCGGTCTGCCACTCGATGGCGGCGGCCAACTCGAGCAGGCCGATGTTGTCGGATGCCATCCGCATCAGCTTCTGGACGGTCTCCTTGGCTTTGGCGTAGTCCTTGTCGAAATAAGCCAGCTGCGCCTCCTTGAACACCGTCTCCGGGTTATTCGGAGCGACGGCCTTCAGCTCAGCCAGCTGGGCTTTGGCGCCTGCGATGTCACGGGCCTGCAGGCGCGCAGAGATGAGGGCGAGGTGCGCCGGCACGTAGGACCGCTCGGCCGCCAACGCTTCGCGGAAGGACGCCTCGGCGGCCTTCGGATCGTTCTTGGCCACAAGCTGGATCTCGCCGCGCAGGTGCAGGGCTTCATAGAGCTTTGGGTCGCGCGCCAGCACCTTGTCGACGATCGCCATGGCGCCATCGAAGTTGCTGCTGCCAGCCATCAGGCGCGCCTGCAGAATCAGCGCATCCGGCAGGTCGGGCGCCGCAACCAATGCGCCCGCGATGGCCGCGTCGGCCTTGGTCTTTTCGCCTGCCAACGCCCAGGCGGTGGCCAGGCTGGCCATGAAACCGGCGTTGGCCGTCTTGTCCGGCAACGTGACGCCACCGTACAGGGTGACCAGTTTTTTGCCTTGGCCGGTGAGAAGCAGTGCGCGCGCCAGCAGGGGCATCACCTCGCTCGCTTCCGCCTTCTGGTCCAGGCTCTTCGACAGTTCGACCACGGCACCTGCCGGGTCACCCGACTCCAGCAGGGCTCGCCCCAGCAGCACGCGCGCCGGTGTTGAAGCGGGATCGGCCTGGAGCGCGCTCTTCAAATGCACCACTGCCGCGCGGGCGTCCTTCTTGGCCAGCGCGGCCTGCGCCTGTGCAACCAAGGCCTGCGGTGAGTCCTGCGTGCAGGCGCTAATACCGAGCACCACCGCCAGGCTCAGGAAGCCGGCGATGCGGCGCGTCGACAGTTTGCACATACGGTCAGACCAGACTTTCGTGTGGGCTGGACCCGAGCGCATCCCGATGGAGGCGGTGGGCCCGGCAAATTGCAGGGATGTCAGGGCATCGTCGAAGAACCAATGCTAGCCGTGCTGCGCGCAACTGCGCTGTCAGCTTTGCGCAGACCGCTGGCCGTGCCGCATGGCCACGGCGCCGGCCGCAGCCTTGTCGCCGATCAAGGCGTAGCGCTCTTCACGGCACCGGGATCGGCAAGCCGTTGCCAGGCCTTGACGCTCAGGTGCCTGGCCAGCAAACCGGGCGGCATGCGCATCCAGTGGGCCCGGACATAGAGCGCGAAGAGCGCCAGCGAAGTGGCCCCATCCGCCGTGCTGCGATGTGGCGCGCGCAACGCTCTCGGCCAGAGCTGGTTCATCACCCCGGCCAGCAGCGGCCCGGGGGCATGCACCGCCACGGCTGCAGCGAAGTCCTCGGGAACAGGTGTGCCGAGGATCTGCCGGGCACAGGTGGTGGCGTAGTGCAGGATGCGGCCCAGGCCCATCTCGTCGGCACGCTCTCGCAGCGCCACCCAGAATGCCGGGCGAGCCCCAAAGTGCCTCAGCAGCAGGTCCAGGTCGGACAGGTCGCGCAGGCCATGGCTGAGTTCGTCGTTCACCAGCAGGTGCAGCATGCTGTGCAGCACCATGTCGGGCGGCGCGAGCACTGCCAGGCCGGGACGACCCGGCACGGGTACGGCCGCGGCCAGCAGCTTGCCGCTGTCGGGCCGCAATCGCGCGGTTTCGGGGGCGATGGCGTGGTGCACATCCAGTGCCGTCTGCCTTCGCAGGTGAACCAGGGGCGGCAACTCGTGCATCCACAGGCGGTAGTAGCGCTGGTCGTAGGGCGAGTGGTGGGTGGTGGCCCAGCCGTGCTGCATGAACGCGGCCTCGGCAGACGGCAGCAGCCGCTTCGGCAGCAGGATGTCGGTGTCAGAAAACACGCGTCCGCACGCAGCGGGCAGTTCGGCCATCAGGTAGGCAGCGCCCTTGAGCAGCACGACTGGCTGCCCAAGATCGCGCAGCGCATGCTGGACATGCGCCACCTCACGCCGGATCTCGGTGCGCTGGGCGCTGGCGACCTGAGCGGCCGACACGAAGTGACCGACGGCGTAGCCAGGAAGCCGCGACATGTGGCCGTAGGTCTCGAATTGCCAGGCCAGCCGCGGCAGCAGTCCTGCACTGCGTGCTTGCCGCACCAGCAAATCCCAACGCAGAGCGCTCAGCTCAGGCATCTGACTCGGATGCCTGAGCACGCGCACCAACTCGTCACGCGGCGAAGGCGTCATGCCCTCATGACGCCTGGGACAGGCGATCGAACTCGGCGACCGCTTCGTCGAGATTGCCATAGGTGAACTCAAGGCATAGGCAGCGATCGACCAGGTCGGCCAGCAGCGCAAAGGCCGCCACACCGTGCACGCTGTAGTTGAAGGTGTTCTCGACCAGGCTCATGAAGGCGCGCGCGCGCGGTGCAGGCCTGAGCTCGGCCGGCGCGCCCGCCCTGTAGCGCGGCAAGACCACCCAGTGAGGAACGGCCCGCGTCTGCGCCTGTTCGACTGTGCCCTTGGGCGGCCGGACGTGGGCGACGGTGCCCTTCAGCGTGTCAGGCACCGCCGGGCTGAACACCGCCTCTGGCGCATGCGCGCGGATGACATCGATCGACCGGTTCTTCAGACTGATCGGGCGCGGCACGGGCACGATGTCTCCGCGCTTCGGGTCCAGCACCGTCAACTCGTCCGACAGCAGGCGCCAGCCTCGGAACGCCAGCCCGGCGCACAGCGTGCTCTTGCCCGAACCCGAGGGGGCCGGCAGGATCAGCGCGCGCCCATTGCGTTCCAGCACGGCGCTGTGCAGCGTCACGAACTGGTGGCAATGGGTGTAGATGCACCAGTTCATGCCCCATTCCAGCAGCGGGAAGCCCTGCGGCCCCGGCAAGGGCGCAAAGGGCTCGTCTCCATCGAAGGTGAAGACCACCTGGGGGTGCAGCCAGCGCCGCAAGCCGGCAGGCCGGTTCACGCTGATGTCGAAGTCAGCGAAGCCCTGGGCGTCTTCGACCGGGTGGTTCGCATAGTGCAGCTCCACGCCCCTGGCGACCACGTCGAGCGGCGAGCGGATGCGCGTGACCACAGGCCCGGTGCGCAGGCACAGGCCGCCTCCGCGCAAGCGCTGCCTCAGCGCGGAAGACTCAAGCTCGTCGAGGATCACGGCACTGCGTGACGGACGAGACCGATCTGCTGCAGGCTGGCAAGCAGGCACTCGAACGCCGCAAGCTCTTCATCGGCAACGCCATCTGCGCCGACGGCGCCCGCCATCAACCCGGCCATCCAGCGCCGGGCTGGCCAAGCAGTGCCCCGCTGCTCCATCATCGCCGCAAGAACCGAAGATGCGTCGGCGCTCAGCGCGTGAGTGTCACCCGTGGCATGGACGAAGACGACAGCCTCGCCATCCCACTCGCGCCATTCGAAATCAACTGGCATTGCTGCCGCCCAGGCAGCACCAGCCGGCGCCGGTGTCGACACAGGAAGCGGCTTCAGACCTCGGCCGGGAACACCGTGAGCAACCAGGCGTTGACGTCGGCGGAGTACCAGACAGGCCCGCCCGGTGTGGGCGTGTACCCGCCACCGCTGGAGGCCGCCAGCCAGATGGTCTTCAGTTGCGCTTCATCGAACACAGCCGTGCCGATGCGGCTGGACTTGATGTTCAGCAGGCAGGCGACCATGTTGCGCGCCAGCTTGTCGACCGCCGCGGTCGACGTGCCTTGTAGCACCTGCATGAGCTTCGTGCCAGTCGGGTAACCGCCGGTGACCGAGAAGTAGGTCGAGAACAGTGTGGTCCCCGACGAGCAGCCGATCCATGACCCGGTGTTCGTCTTCCACCACGACGGGCTGCAGCCATTGCAGGGCGTCACGGCAGGGCGGCTGGCATTCGCCGAGGTGTAGGCGGAAGCCGACTTGCAGCTGTACGTGGCGTGCACGGGCTGACTGACGAAGGTGGCCAGCACAGGCGCCGCACCCAGGCTGCCGCGCAGCAGGCGCCGACGGCCCTTCGAGACGGCCGTGCCGGGTTGCGGAGCAGCGTCTTGAAGGTCTGAAGAACTGTCGTGTGCCATTGCCGTCACCGGGATAGGAGAAGCTCCTGATTGCAAATTGTAGGTTCGTCGCCGACTGGACCACACCCCCAGTCGTGGGGGCGGGCGTGCACTGTGCACGCGGCCCGGCCCCTGGGGCGCGGCTCGCCCGGATACTGTGCAGGAATTGTCGGCGCCACTGACCGGAGTGTCTTGGCGTGCTGCCCGAAGGGCGCTCCGCACTTATGCTGAGCGAGGCCACTGTCCGCGGCGGCTCAAGTCCCCCCGAGAGCGGGGGTTGCGGCGGCGGTCAGGCCCTCCTTACATTTCATGACAGGAGTTGGTCAGGTGATCTTGCGCTCACTCCTCCACGGGTTGGAACGAACTCGCGAAGGCGCGACATCGGCATATCCATCCGGTTCCCGCTCGGCCTTGCGTGCACGGCGGTCTACATGATTCGAATCTTCAATCACTACGTGCACCGCTCCGCGCTGCGCGGCATCCTGTTCGATCTGGCCCTGGTGTTGATGGTGGCGCTGGTGGCCGTGAGCCTGCAGGTCGGCTCGGTTGATCAGGCGGTACCGCTGGCCGGCACGCACGTGGTGTCCTTCGCGGCCTGCTTGTTCGTGATCAACAGCGCTTCGGGCTTGTACGAATCGGCGCATGCGGAATCAGCCGGCCGCTCCTTCGCCCGAGCGCTCATCGTGCTGATGGTCGCCTTGCCCATCACCTACGTGATCTTCGGTCTGCTGCCCGCCAACTTCACCAACCGCGGCACGGTGCAGCTGTCGATGGTGGCCGGCGTGTCGGCGCTGATCCTGCGCCGCGCCTACCTGTCTCACTCATCGGCCGCTGCCGCCGGGGCGGGCCGCACGCGCATTCTGATCTTCGGCGCCGGGCCTGCTGCGCGCGAGGTGGGCAACACCCTGCGCAAGGTGGACCCCAACGCGCACATTGTCGGCTTCGTGGCCGGCCCCAACGAACGCGAGCCCGCGGTGCCGGCATCGGAGATTCTGGCGATGTCGGGCACCCTGCCCGAACTGGCGCGTCAGCTGTCGGTCGACGAGATCGTCGTCGCACTGACCGAGCGGCGTTCCGGCAGCATGCCTCTGCGCCAGCTGCTCGACTGCAAGGTCTCAGGCACCAAGGTCTATGACCTGGCAACGCACTTCGAGAAGACGCTTGGTCAGATCCGCGTCGACTATCTGAATGCCAGCTGGCTGATCTTCGGCGATGGCTTCAACCAGGGCGCCTGGCGCACCGCGGTCAAGCGGGTCTTCGATGTGGTCTGCGCCACCGTGCTATGCCTACTGGCCGCACCCATGATGCTGATCGCCGCGGCCTGCATCAAGCTGGAAAGCCGCGGCCCGGTGCTGTATCGGCAGGAGCGCGTGGGGCAGAACGGCCGCACTTTCAGCATCGCCAAGTTCCGCAGCATGCGCACCGATGCCGAAAAGGACGGCACGCCCGTCTGGGCCAAAGCCAACGACAACCGCGTCACCCGCGTCGGGCAGATCATTCGGCGCCTGCGCATCGACGAATTGCCGCAGCTCTTCAATGTGCTGCGCGGCGACATGAGCCTGGTCGGCCCGCGGCCGGAGCGGCCTTTCTTCGTCGACCAGTTGACGCAGGAGATCCCGTTCTACGCCTTGCGCCACAGTGTCAAGCCGGGCGTCACCGGCTGGGCTCAGGTGCGCTACGCTTACGGTGCGACGATCGAGGAGTCGCAGGAGAAGCTGCAGTTCGACCTGTACTACGTCAAGAACCACACGCTGTTCCTCGACCTCGTCGTGCTGCTCGAAACCGTGGGTGTCGTGCTCACCGGCAAGGGCGCACGCTGACCCACCGGCGCCCGCCCGCGGGCCGTTGGCCCGGCCGGCTGACAATGAGCGGCCGCTGTCCCGGCGGTCTGCTGCGCACACGATGAGCGCCACTGCCGACGATGTCACCGTCTACGGACACCTGCTGGCCCTGCTGAGCTTCGGGGGCTTCCTCGTCTACCTGCTGGTCACCGGCCGGCTGCGGGGCGCCGAAGACGGGTCACGCCGTGCCTTCATTGCCGCGCTGGCGGCCTCCACCGGCTGGGCCGGCCTGGCCTTGTGGGCTGAAGCCGGCTCGCTCGCCGGGCTTGAACCGGCTGCGCGCGCACTGGACCTGGCGCGCTATGGGCTGTGGTTTGCCTTCCTGCTCACGCTGGTGCGCGCCGACAAGGCGCACTCGCCGACGCGGGCCACCTTGTGGCTGCGCGGCGCGGCGGTCGGCTTCGTGGCGGCGGCGGCCCTGCTGCTGGCCTGGGACCTTGCCCGCGGCGCCGACGACAACCTGGGCAAACCGCAAATCGCCGTCGCGCTGGCGCTGCCGCTGTGCGGCTTGCTGCTCGTGGAGCAGTTGTTCCGCAACCTGGCCGAAGACTCGCGCTGGAATGCCAAGCCGGTGTGCCTGGGCCTGGGCGGCCTGTTCGTCTTCGACGTCTATCTGTACTCCGAGGCGCTGCTCTTCGGCCGCTTCGACGCCGACGCCTTCAGCGTGCGCGGTGCGGCGCACGCCCTGGCCGTGCCCTTCCTGTTCGTGGCCTCGCGCCGCGGCACCAACTGGGTGGCCCGCCTGCAGGTCTCGCGCGCCGCCGCCTTCTACTCGGCCACGCTGGTCTTGGCCGGCGCCTACCTGCTGTTCATGTCGGCCATCGGCTACTACGTGCGCTTCTTCGGCGGCACCTGGGGGCGCGCGCTGCAACTCGGGCTGGTGGCTGCTGCGCTGGCCATCCTGGGCGTGCTGCTCTTCTCGGGTTCGATGCGCTCCTGGCTGCGCGTCTTCGTCGGCAAGCACTTCTACAGCTACCGCTACGACTACCGCGAGGAATGGCTGCGCTTCACCGCCATGCTGTCGTCCAAACGCTCGCCGCAGGAAACCGGCGACATGATCGTGCGCGGCCTGGCCAAGATGGTGGAATGCCCGGGCGGCAGCCTGTGGGCGCGCAACGGCAACGACGCCGAGTTCGTGCAGGCAGCGGTGTGGAACCAACCCGCCGTGGCCAGCGCCGAGCCGGCGGATTCGTCGCTGTGCAGCTTCCTGCGCGACAAGGGCTGGGTCATCGACCTTGACGAGTTCCGCTCCGCGCCACGCCGCTACGAAAGCCTGGCCCTGCCCACCTGGCTGCTGGGCGCTCCCAACGGCTGGCTGGTGGTGCCGCTGCTCGCCGGCGACGACCTGCTCGGCTTCGTGCTGCTGTCGCGCCCGCTCACGGCCATCAAGCTGAACTGGGAAGTGCTGGACCTGCTGAAGACCGCGGGCCGCCAGGCCGCCGGCTACCTGGCGCAGATGCAGGCCACCGAGGCCTTGCTGGAAGCGCGCAAGTTCGAGGCCTTCAACCGCATGTCGGCCTTCGTCGTGCACGACCTCAAGAACATCGTCGCCCAGCTCTCGCTCATGCTCAAGAATGCGGAACGGCTGCACGACAATCGCGAGTTCCAGCAGGACATGTTGTTGACGGTGGAAAGCTCGCTTGAGAAGATGCGCAGGCTCATGCTGCAACTGCGCGAAGGGGCCACCCCCCCGGGCGGAAGGCGCGGTGTCGAACTGGCACCCATCGTGCGGCGCCTGGAGAACATGGCCAAGAACCAGGGCCGCACACTCGAGACGCTAACGGTCGAACGGTTGGCCACGCGGGGGCATGACGAACGGCTGGAACGCGTGCTGGGCCACCTGGTGCAGAACGCGCTGGACGCCACGCCCGCTGCAGGGCGCGTCTGGCTCAAGGTTACGCGCTACAGCGGGCAGGTGCAGGTGGAGGTTGGTGACACCGGGGCCGGGATGTCCGAGGAGTTCGTCCGCAGCCGGCTCTTCCGGCCCTTCAACACCACCAAACACAACGGCATGGGCATCGGCACCTACGAAAGCTTCCAGTACATCCGCGAGCTCGGTGGCAGCATCGCCGTGGACAGCGAGCCTGGGCGTGGCAGCGTCATCACCGTGCTGCTGCCGCTGTTCGAAGCGCAGCACGGCTCCGACCTCCTGCGCAGCAGCGACCGATGAACAACGCCAACACGCCGCTGCTGATCGTCGAAGACGATCTGGCGCTGCAGAAGCAGATCAAGTGGTCGCTCGACCGCTTCGAATCGGTCACCGCCAGCGACCGCGAAAGCGCGCTGCTGCAGTTCCGCCGCCACCAGCCCCAGGTGGTGACGATGGACCTGGGCCTGCCACCCGACCCCGACTCGGTCTCCGAAGGCTTCAAGCTGCTGGAGCAGCTGCTCGACATCGACCCCAACGTCAAGGTCATCGTGCTCACCGGGCAGAACGACCAGGCCAACGCGCTGCGGGCCGTGGCGCTGGGTGCCTATGACTTCCTGGCCAAACCCTTCGAGCCCGACGTGCTCACACTCACGGTCGACCGCGCCTGGCGCATGGCCGAGTTGCAGGCCGAGAACCGCCGCCTGCAGGCGCTGCACCAGCCCGACGCGCTGTCGGGCCTGATCACGCGCGACGCCGAGATGATGCGTCTTTCGCGCACCATCGAACGCGTGGCCACCGCCGACGCCACCGTGCTGCTGCTCGGCGAAAGCGGCACCGGCAAGGAGGTGCTGGCCCAGGGCCTGCACGTGGCCAGCAAGCGGGCCGGCCGCTTCGTCGCGATCAACTGCGCCGCGATCCCCGAGAACCTGCTGGAGAGCGAGCTCTTCGGCTACGAGAAAGGCGCCTTCACCGGCGCCGGCAAGACCACGCCGGGCAAGATCGAAACCGCCCACAACGGCACGCTGATGCTCGACGAAATCGGCGACTTGCCGCATTCGCTGCAGGCCAAGCTGCTGCGCTTCCTGCAGCAGCGCACCGTCGAACGGCTGGGCGGCCGCAGCGAGATCCCGGTCGACGTGCGCGTGGTCTGCGCCACCCACCAAGACCTGAAGAAGCTCATCAGCGAAGGCCGCTTCCGCGAAGACCTGTTCTACCGGCTGGCCGAGATCGTGGTCAACATCCCGCCGCTGCGCGCGCGCACCGGCGACGCGGTGCTGCTGTCACACGCCTTCCTGCGCCGCTTCGCGCAGGACCAGCGGCGCGGTTCGCTGGCCTTCACCGACGACGCCATCAAAGCCATCGAGCAGCACCCCTGGCCCGGCAACGTGCGCGAACTGCTGAACGCCATCAAGCGCGCGTCGATCATGGCCGAAGGCGACCGCCTGAGTTGCGACGACCTGGGCCTCCCGCCGCCCTCGGGTGACGCCGCGGCCAGCGTGGTTTCCGACCTCGACCTGCGTACCATCCGAGAGGTCGCCGAGCGTCAGGCCATCGTGGCCGCCCTGGCGCGCAGCAATGGCAACATCGTGAAGGCCTCCGAGATCCTGGGCGTGAGCCGGCCGACGCTGTACGACCTGATGCGAAGACTGGCCATCAAGTGAACGCGGCCGGGGCCTGCAGGCACCACGCGCGGCAGCAGCCGGCAAGAATGAGGAAACACCCAACATGAATCGCAAACACCTGCGTGCCGGCGCCGCCTGCGTCCTGGCGCTGGCCGTGGTGGCCTGCAGCAAGGACAGCGGCACCGACCTCCTGGCATCGGGCCAGGCTCTGCTGGCCAAGAAGGACGCGCGCGGCGCCGTCATCCAGTTCAAGAACGCGCTCCAGAAGAACCCCAACTCCGCCGAGGTGCGCTTCCTGCTGGGCAAGACCCTGCTCGACATGGGCGACCCGGTGGCCGCGCTGGTGGAATTGCGCAAGGCGCAGGAGCTGCAGACGCCCGACGACCAGGTGATCCCCGAGCTGGCCCGCGCCATGCTGCTCGTCGGCGAGGAAAGCCGGCTCATCACCCAGTACGCCGATCTCAAGCTGAAGGACCCGCAAGCCGCTGCCGAGCTGAAGACGGCGCTGGCCACCGCCTACGCCGTGCAGCGCGACAACGACAAGGCGCGCGCCACCGCCGAAGAGGCCCTGCGCCTGAAGCCCGGCCATGCGCCGGCGCTCATCGTGCTGGCGCGGCTGCGGGCGGTGGACGCCGACGTCGACGGTGCCATCGTGCTGCTCGACGAAGTGCTGGGTGCCGACCCAGCCAACGAACGCGCCGGTGTGCTCAAGGGCGAGCTGGTGCTGCAGGGCAAGCGCGACATCGACGGCAGCCTGGCCGCTTTTCGCAAGGTGCTGGAAGCGAATCCGAACTCGGTACCCGCGCGCGCGGCGGTGGCCAACATCCTGTTCCAGCAGAAGAAGGTCGACGAGGCCAAGGCCGAGTTCCAGCTGATGAAGAAGTCGGCGCCGAACCACCCCGAGACGCTGTTCCTCGAAGCCCAGTTGGCCTTCGCCGAGAAGGACTACAAGCGCACGCGCGAGATCGGCGAGCTCATCCTCAAGGTCATGCCCGACAACGTGCGCATGCTGGAACTGGCCGGCGCCGCCGAGTACCGCCTGAAGAACTACCTGCAGGCCGAGGCCCTGCTCGGCCGCGCTCTCAAGGTGGCGCCCAAGCAGGGCCTGACGCGCCTGCTGCTGGCCCAGACCTTCCTGCGTTCAGGCCAGGCCGCCAAGACGGTTGAAGTGCTGCAGCCGGTGCTGGACAGCGGCAAGCCCGACGCCCTGTCGCTGTCGCTGGCTGGCGAGGCCTATCTGCAGCTGGGCGATGCGCGGCGCTCGGAAGATGCCTTCCAGCGCGCGCTGAAGGCGGCACCGCAGGACGCCCGCGTGCGCACCAGCGTGGCCATGGCGCAGATGGTCAAGGGCAACAACGCCGTGGCCGCCACCGAACTGGAAGCCATCGCCAGTGGTGACAACAGTCCGCGTGCCGACCTGGCGCTGGTCAGCGCGCGCCTGCGCCAGGGCGACAACGCCGGTGCGCTGAAGGCCATCGACGGCCTGGAGAAGAAGCTGCCCGACCAGGCGCTGCCGCTGCACCTGCGCGGCCGCGTGCTCACTGCGAAGAAAGACCTGCCGGGCGCCACCCAAAGCTACGAGGCCGCACTGGCCAAGGAGCCGGGCTACTTCCCGTCGGTGGCGGCGCTGGCGGCCCTGGACCTGGCCGCCGGCCGCCGCGACGACGCGCGCAAGCGTTTCGAGTCGCACCTGAAGACTCAGCCCAAGAGCTGGCAGGCCAAGCTGGCGCTGGCCGAGCTCGACGCCCGCACCGGCGCCACCGCGGCCACCGTGGCCACGACGCTGCGCGAAGCGGTGAAGCTCAACGCCTCGGAACCGCGGCCGCACCTGGTGCTGATCAGCCAGCTCATCAACATGGGCGACGGCAAGGCGGCCCTGCAGGCTGCACAGGAAGCCAGCGCCGCGCTGCCCAACAGCCTGGAGATCATGGACGCCCAGGGCCGTGCCGAGATCGCCGCCGGTGACCACCAGCGCGCCATCAGCACCTTCAGGAAGTTGGCCAGCCTGCAGCCGCGCGTGGCCATGCACGAGATGCGCATGGCCGAGGCCTACCTGGCCGCGCAGGACAACGAGTCCGCCCTGCGCTCGCTGCGCCGTGCCACCGAGCTGCAGCCCGAGCTGCTGGCGCCCTGGCGCTCGCTGGCCGCGTTGGCGCTGCGCGACAAGCGCCCGCAGGACGCGCTGGCCATCGCCCGCGACCTGCAGAAGCGCCACGCCAAGGACCCTTCCGGTTTTGCGCTGGAAGGCGAGATCGAAGCCAGCCGCCAGGCCTGGGAGCCCGCCATTGCGGCCTTGCGCGCGGCGGTTCAGCGTGCGCCGCAGTCCTCGGACCTCAGCGCCAGGCTGCATGCCGCGTTGAGCGCTGCCGGCAAGACGGCCGATGCCGATCGCCTGGCGGCCGACTGGCAGAAGACCAACCCCGCCGACGCCTCCTTTGTCTATTTCCTGGGCGACACCGCGCTGGCGCGCAACGACCTGCCGCGGGCCGAGGCCCATTACCGTGCCGTGCTGGCACTGCAGCCCGACAACGCGCTGGCGCTGAACAACCTGGCCTGGTTGACGGTCAAGCAGGGCCGACCGGGCGGCCTGGCACTGGCCGAGAAGGCCAATCAGCTGCTGCCAGACCGCGCGCCCCTGCTGGACACCCTGGCCACCGCGCTCGAGGCCGACAACCAGCTGCCCAAGGCCATCGAGACGCAGAAGCGCGCGATCTCGCTCGACCCCAAGGACGCGCACATGACGCTGCGCCTGGCCAAGCTCTACATCAAGTCGGGCGAGAAGGACCGTGCACGCGCCGAACTGCAGACCCTGTCCCGGCTGGGCGAGAAGTTTGCCGGCCAGGCCGAAGTGGCCACGCTGCTGAAAACGCTGTAGGCGGCGCCGTGCCGACGCGCCGCCTGCTGCTCTGCGCCGCGGCCGCGTGCTGCGGCCGGCAGGCCTGGGCTGCCGACCTGCCTACGCTGGTGGCCGCAGCCAAGGCTTCGGTGCTGCCCGTGGGCACCTACAGCGCCACCGACAGCCCGCGCTTCGGCTTCCGCGGCACCGGCTTCGTGGTCGGCGACGGCACGCTGCTGGCCACGAACTTCCACGTCCTGCCCGCCGGTGCTGACACCGAGAACGGCCCGCGCATGGTGGTGATGGTCTCTCGCAGCGGCACCGAAGGGCAGCTGCGCCGCGCCCGCGTGGTGGCCACCGACCGCTTTCGCGACCTGGCCTTGTTGCAGATGGAAGGCGCGCCGCTGCCGGCGCTGGCGCTGGCCGAAGCCGGCAGCGCGCGCGAAGGGCAGGCCGTGGCCTTGATCGGCTATCCCATCGCCGGCGCCCTGGGCTTCGCGCCGGTCACGCACCGCGGCATCGTCGCCAGCATCACCACGGCGGCCCTGCCGGCGCCCAGCGCCAGCCAGCTGGATGCACGTGCCGTGGCGCAGCTGCGCAAGGGCAACGTCGAGGTGCTGCAGCTCGACGCCACGGCCTACCCCGGCAACAGCGGCGGGCCCCTGCTCGACGCCGACACCGGCCGCGTGCTGGGCGTCGTGAACATGGTGCTGGTGAAGGCCGGCCGCGAAAGCGCCATCAGCAGCCCCACGGGCATCAGCTACGCGGTGCCGGTGGCCTACCTGCTCGAACTGATGGCCGCTCCGCGCTGAGGCGGCACGCCGCCTCAGCGCTGGTAGTAGCCGCGGTACCAGTCGACGAAGCGCTGCACGCCGCTGCGGATGTCGGTGGCCGGCGTGAAGCCCACCCAGTCGTTGAGCGCGTCGACATCGGCATAGGTGGCCGGCACGTCGCCGTCCTGCAGCGGCAGCAGGTTCTTCCGCGCCTTCAGGCCCAGCGCGTCCTCGATGCAGGCGATGTAGTCCAGCAGCTGCACCGGGCTGTGGTTGCCGATGTTGAAAACGCGGTAGGGCGCGTTGCTGGTGCCGGGGTCGGGCGTGTCAGAAACGTAGTCGGGGTTGGGCGCGGCCACGCGGTCCATGACGCGGATGACGCCTTCGACGATGTCGTCGACGAAGGTGAAGTCGCGCTGCATCTGACCGTGGTTGAAGACGTCGATGGGCCGGCCTTCGAGAATGGCCTTGGTGAACAGGAAGAGCGCCATGTCCGGCCGGCCCCAGGGCCCGTAGACCGTGAAGAAGCGCAGGCCCGTGGTGGGCAGCTTGAACAGGTGGCTGTAGGTGTGCGCCATCAGCTCGTTGGCCTTCTTGGTGGCCGCGTACATGCTCACCGGGTGGTCGACGCTGTCGTGTTCCGAGAACGGCATCTTGGTGTTGCCGCCGTAGACGCTGCTGCTCGACGCGTACACGAGGTGCTGCACGCCGCCGTGGCGGCAGCCTTCCAGCACGTTCATGAAGCCGACGATGTTGCTGTCGATGTAGGCGTGCGGGTTCTTCAGCGAGTAGCGCACCCCGGCCTGCGCGGCGAGGTGGATGACGCGGTCGAAGCGCTCGGCGGCGAACAGCCTTTCCATGCCGGCGCGGTCGGCCACGTCCAGCTTGACGAAGCGGAAGTTGGCGTGCGGCGTCAGCCGCGCCAGCCGGTTGTGCTTGAGGCTGACCTCGTAGTAGTCGTTCAGGTTGTCCAGCCCCACCACCTCGTCACCGCGCGCCAGCAGGCGCAGCGTGGTGGTCATGCCGATGAAACCGGCGGCGCCGGTGAGCAGGATCTTCATGCGCTGAGAGGGCCGGAAATGGAGCTTTTCATTCTGGCATGCGGCCCTGCCGGCGCCCTGCTGGCGCGGCGCCAAGTGTTCACGGCGAAGGCGCCTGTCAGAGCACCTGGGCCGCCACGTCAAAGGCCAGGCGCGGCCCGCGCGGGTAGTTGCCGGCCGGGTCACCGTAGCCCAGGTTGACCAGGAAGTTGGCCTTGTTGCGGCCGTCGGGAAAGAACTCGGCGTTGACCTTGGCGGCGTCGAAACCGCTCATCGGCCCGCAGTCCAGGCCCAGCATGCGCGCGGCAATGACCAGATAGGCGCCCTGCAGCGTGCCGTTGCGGAAGGCCGTGCTCTCGGCCAGCGCCGGGTTGCCCTCGAACAGGGGCCGCGCGTCGTAGGCCGGGAACTGCAGCGGCAGATGTTCGAAGAAGCGCGTGTCGGTGGCCACGATCACCACCACCGGCGCGGCCATCGTCTTGTCGGCGTTGCTGGGCGACAGCGCAGGCTGCAGCCGCTGCTTGGCCGCTTCACTGCGCAGGAAGAGGAAGCGCGCGGGCTGGCAGTTCATCGAGGTCGGGCCCCACTTCAGCAGCGCGTGCAGCGCCTGCAGCGTGTCGTCGCTCAGCGGCTCGGGGCGGAAGCGGTTGAAGGTGCGCGCGGCGGTGAAAGCCTGGGCGAGTGCGCTGTCGTCGAGACGGGTCATGGCGGCTGGCAAAGAAGGGCGGAGCCGCATTGTGCGGGCGGCCGGTGTCGCGGTGCGTCAGGCCGCGGCAGCGATGGGCACGGTCTCCGGCGCCAGCAGGGTGCCGTCGCGCAGGCCGCGCAGGGTGGCCAGCGCCAGCGCCGCCACCAGCAGCGTGGTGGCCGCCAGCAGCGCCAAGCCGAGCATCGCGAAGCCACCCGTCGCTGCGAGGCGCAGCGTCAATGCAGTGAAGGCGGCCATCGGGAAGCTCATGCCCCAGTGCGCCAGCCCGAAAGGCTGATCGGCGATGCGCCGCAGCAAGGCCAGCACCCACAGCAGCGAGAACAGCGCCATGCCCCACAGCGCCCAGCCCACCAGCGGCGGCGCGCCGAACTGCAGCGCCGACAGCCCCACCACCGACGGCGGCGCCACGAGGATGAAGCTGGCCGGCAGCAGGCGCGCAGGCCACAGGCCGTGCAGCGCGATGCGCACCAGCAGCAGCGCCGTGATGAGCGGCCAGAACAGCAGGCCGACGCCGAACTGCGCCGCGGCCCATTCCACCTGGCCCAGCGGCACGCCCGCCAGCGGCACCAGCACATTGCCGACCACGGGAATGAAGAGCGCCGGTGTCACGCCCGCCCAGATGCCGAGTGCGCCGGGTGTGCCAGGTGCGCCCGCCACACCCGGCACTGCCCGCCACCAGCGCGCCAGCACCCAGGTGGTGACAGCCAGCTGCGTCAGCGCACCGGCCCACCAGAGCGCCAGCACCACGGGCCCCGTCATGCCGCAAGCCACGGCCACGGTGGCCAGCAGCACCACCGAGATGGGCAGTGCGGCGACGAAGGGATGGCGCACCGGATGACGCAGATCCTCGGCCCAGGCCTCGGGGTGCTGCCAGGCGCGCCAGATGCCGGCCAGGCCCAGCGCCGTGAAAGCCGCCGCCGCAAGAACGCCCAGCGCCAGCGCGGCGTTCGCCGCGCCATCGCCCAGCGCCGGCACGGCGCGGTGCCAGGCCAGCGAGAGCCCCGTCAGGCCCATGACGGCGGCATACCAGCCCGCATGCAGATGCTTCAGCGGGTCGGGTTTCACGATCCGGGCTGGCCGCTCAGCGCGCCACGCCGCGCGTCAGGCGCTCGGCGGCCGGCACCGCGCCGTCACCGTCGAGCTCCATGGCCACCTGGGTGCAGACGGCGCGGCACAGCGTGGCCACGCGCTCGCTCATCAGCCGGTAGTAGATCTGCGTGCCTTCGCGGCGGCGCCCCAGCACGCCGGCGCGGTAGAGCGTGGCCAGATGCTGCGACATGTTCGGCTGCGTGGTGTCGATCTGCGCCAGCAGTTCCGACACGTTGCGTTCGCCGTTGCACACGGCACTGATGATCTTCAAGCGCACCGGCGTCGACAGCAGGCCGAAGAGTTCAGCCGCCGATTCGAACACCACGTCGTCTTCGCCCTTGTCGGCCACGGAGAACCTCGTCTGGTGATCACGCCATCACTGTATCAGCAAGCGCCGATACTGAGGCCGTTTCACTTGAAGCGGTAGTGGTCGCGGTTGAGCACCGCGGCGATGGCGGTGGTGTCCTCGGGGAACAGTGCCAGGTTCAGTTCCAGGCTGCACTGCTCGACCATGCCGCGCAGCATGCCGGGCGACTGCACGCGGCCACGCGGCCGGTAGATCGCCGTGCCGTCGCCGCCCAGCTTGCGCGCGTGGCAGGCATTGCAGCGGTGCTCGGCAATGAGCCTTGCGCCCAGCGCCAGATCGGCGCCTTCGAACAGTTGGGCGGCGGTGGGTGCCTGCGCATGGGCGGTGGCGGCGCCGAGCAGGCAGAGGGCGGCAAGGCGTTTCACGGCGTCTCCCGGGCGCGACATGCCGGCCTCTCTGGGACTCCGGCTTGCCTCGCGTTTCATCCTATGGGTCAGGCCTGCCATTCAACGCCAGGAAAACCCCGATCTCGCGCGCGCCGACAATGCGCAGATGACCGAGATCGAAATGAGCGCCCTGGCCACGCGGGTGTTGTGGGCCAGCTTCGCCCTGGCGGCCGTCTTCGGCGCGCTGGCGCAACGCACGCACTTCTGCACCATGGGCGCCATCGCCGACGTGGTCAACATGGGCGACTGGACGCGCGCTCGCATGTGGGTGCTGGCCATCGCCGTGGCCGTGCTGGGCTTCAACGCCATGGTGGCGCTGGGCTGGGTCGAGGCGCGCAACTCGATCTACGCCGCGCCGCGGCTGCTGTGGCTGTCGTCGGTGCTGGGCGGGCTGATGTTCGGCTTCGGCATGGTGCTGGCGTCGGGCTGCGGCAGCAAGAACCTGGTGCGGCTGGGCGGCGGCAATCTCAAGGCGCTGGTCGTGCTGGGGGTGCTGGGCGTGTCGGCCTTCATCACCATGCGCGGCCTCACCGCGGTGCTGCGGGTGGCCACCGTCGACACCGTGTTCGTCGAACTGCCGCGCGGCCAGGACCTGCCCACGCTGCTGGCCGCGCCGCTGAACATGGCGGTGCCGATGCTGGCGGCGCTGCTGGGCGGCGCCGTGGCGCTGGCGCTGCTGGCCTGGGTGATGTGGCGGCCCGAAGGGCGCACGGCCGAGGTCTGGTGGGGCGGCGCCGGCATTGGCGCGGTGATCGTGGCGGTGTGGTGGGTGTCGGGCCGCATGGGCTTCGTGCCTGAAGACCCGAACACGCTGGAGGCGGCCTTCCTGGCCACCAACTCCCGGCGCATGGAATCGCTGAGCCTGGTGGCCCCGGTGGGCTACGCGCTCGACTGGCTGATGTACTACAGCGACAGCTCGAAGCGGCTCACTTTAGGCATCGTCAGCGTCTGCGGCATCGCCTTGGGTGCCGGCGTGGCGGCGCTGGCCAGCCGCAGCTTTCGCTGGGAAGGCTTCGGTAAGGTCGAGGACCTGGCCAACCACCTGGTGGGCGGCGCCTTGATGGGCGTGGGCGGCGTGCTCGCCCTGGGCTGCACGGTGGGCCAGGGGCTGACGGGCATCTCGACCCTGTCACTGGGCAGCGCGCTGGCGCTGGCTGGCATCGTGGCCGGTGCCGTGGCGGCGCTGCGCTGGCAGATCTGGCGGCTGGAGCGCATGGCCTGAAGAGCGGTTCAGCGGGGCGCAGGCAGCGCCAGCTTCGCCAGCGCCAGCACATCGTCTTCGGCCATCTCGCCGGGAATGAGCTGCTGCAGCCGGCTCTGGGCGTCGAGCACGCAAGTCATGGGCACCAAGCGGCGCGGCGTGAAGCGCGCCATCAGCCGGCCTTCGTTCATCACCACCGGGAAACGCCAATCCGTCGCCTGGAGATGGCGGAGCACAAGCGCGGGGTCGCGGTCGGTGGCCACGGACAGGATGCGCAGGCGCTGCGGGTCGGCCTCGCGGTACAGGCGGTCCAGATGCGCGTTGTGGCGGCGGCAGAAGGCGCACCAGGTGGCCCAGAACACGACCACGCCGGGCACGCCCTGGCCGGGCAGCATCTGCAGTAGTTCACCGTGCACCGACACCAGCGCCGGCCATTCGATGCGTGGCTGTTCACCCTGCGACATCGCCCCCGGCGCACCGCCGAACGCCGGCAGCGTGGCCAACCAGCGCCGCCGGGTCCATGTGGCACTCATCGCCCCTGCTGCTCCATCAGCAGGTAAGTGTTGTAGGCGTTGATGCGGTTGGCGGCGCGGAACAGCGGCAGCGCCTCGAAGGCCGACCAGTCGGTGCGCGCATAGGCATCGTCGAAGGGCTCCATCTCGGCCGCGGCACGGCCCATGGCCTGCCGCAGGACCTGCAGATAGTCGCGCGTCAGCTGCAAGTCGGGCAGCGGGTCTTTCGACAGCGGGCCGTGGCCGGGCACCACCACCTGCGGCTTCAGCGCGATGAGGCCGGTGAGCGCCGAGATCCAGCCGCGGCTGTCGGCCTGGCCGACGAAGGGGATGCGGCCGCGAAAGACCAGGTCGCCCGCAAACAGCACGCCGGCGCGTTCGGCGTGCACCACCAGGTCTTCGGGCGTGTGCGCCGGGCCGACGTGGCGGATGTGCAGGCGCTCATCGCCGAGTTCGAGCACGGTGTCGGCGTCGAGCCAGCGGTCGGCCGTCACGAGCCGTGTCTTCGCGTCGATCCAGGGCGCCAGTTCCTGGCGGCTGGCGGCCAGGCGCAGGCGCGCGGTGTCGGAGTGGAGGTACTCCAAACCGGCACGGTGCGCCAAGATGGTGGCGCCCAAAGCCTTGAAGACCTGCAGGCCGTAGATGTGGTCGGCGTGGTAATGCGTGACGATGACGTAGCGTATGGGTTGTGCGGTGACCTGCCGCACGGCGGCGACCAGTTCCTCGGCCAGGGCCGGCGAACCCAGGGCGTCGATCAGCACCACGCCCTGAGCCGTGACCACGAAGCCCGCGTTCGAGATGAAGTTCCGATTGGCCGCCGAGCCCAGGGCCGCCTCGCCCTGCACGAACCACACGCCCGGCACCACCGGCTGGGCGCGCAGCGGCTCGGCCGCGGCAGCGCCCTGCAGTGCGGCCCACAGCAGGGCTGCAGCGAGCCACTTCAGAGCGCGCCGCACGTCAGGGAATACGCTTGATTTGCATACACCAATATAAGCCGAAAATTTTGCATGGCCTGGCGGTCGGGCCCGCAAGCAGCTGGCGCACCGCTCACCCGCATCAGGAGACTGTTCGATGAAAGCATGGAAGCTGGCCGCCACCGCGGCCACCGCCCTGGCCGGCACTGCCGCGCCGCTGGCCGCGCAAGCACAAGACGCCCTGCTGGCGCGCAACCTGGCCGCCACCTGCGCCAACTGCCACGGCACCAACGGCAACGCGCGGGGTGACATGAGGCCGCTGGCCGGTGTGTCTGCGGGCAAGATCATCGCGATGGTGGACGACTACAGGAGCGGGGCCCAAGCTGCCACCATCATGCATCAGATCGCCAAGGGCTATACCCCGCAGCAGATCAAGCTGGTGGCCGAGTACTTTGCCGCTCAGCCGGCCGCGAAGTGAAGGGGCCGCACATGAATGCGCTGCATCGCGACCACTTTGTTCCCGCGCGCCGCCGCCTGCTCGTGGCCGGTGCGGCGCTGGGTGGGCTGGCCAGCCTGTCGTTCACCGGCTGCGCCAGCACGGCCGCCGGTGGTCCATCCATCGGCCGCGTGGTCATCGTCGGCGGCGGCTTCGGCGGCAGCACGGCGGCGCGCTACCTGCGCATGTGGGGCGGCAACGTCGACGTGACGCTGGTCGAGCGCCAGGCCAGCTTCGTGTCCTGCCCCATCTCCAACCTGGTGGTCGGCGGCTACAAGCAGATGGCCGACATCACACGCAGCTACGACGGCCTGAAGGCCATGGGCGTGAAGTTCGTGCAAGGCGAGGTCACGGCCATCGACGCCGCGGCGCGAAAGGTGCGGCTGGCCGGCGGCGACGAGCTGCCCTATGACCGGCTGATCCTGTCACCGGGCATCGACTTCATGAATGAGCAGGTGGGCGGCCTGGCCGCAGCACTGGAAAGCGGCAACGTGGTGCACGGCTGGAAGGCCGGCCCGCAGACCGTGGCGCTGCGCCAGCAGCTGGTGGACATGCCCGACGGCGGCGTCTACGCCATCAGCATCCCCAAGGTGCCCTACCGCTGCCCGCCCGGCCCGTATGAGCGCGCCTGCATGGTGGCCGCCTACTTCAAGGACGCCAAGCCGCGCAGCAAGGTGCTGGTGCTGGACGCCAACCCCGAAGTGCAGTCGAAGAAGGCACTCTTCGAACGCGCCTGGGCGCAGCACTACAAGGGCATCCTGGAGTACCGGCCGAACGCCGAGCTCAAGGAGGTGAGCGGCAAGGTCGCCAAGCTCGAGTTCGAAGACGTGAAGGCCGACGTGCTGAACATCGTGCCGCCGCAGCGTGCCGGTGACATCGCGCGCCAGGCCGGCGTGGTGAACATCAACAACCGCTGGGTCGGCGTGAACTGGCTGACCATGGAAGCCACCGCGGCGCCCGGCATCCACGTGCTGGGCGACGCCACGTTCTCGGCGCCGGCCATGCCCAAGTCGGGCCACATGGCCAACCAGCATGCCAAGGTGGCGGCGGCGGCCATCATCCAGTCGCTCAAGGGCGAACCCGTGAGCGCCACGCCGGTGGTGATGAACACCTGCTACAGCTTCGTCACCGCGAAGGACGTGATCCACGTCGCTTCGGTGCACCAGTACGACGCCACCGAGAAGACCTTCAAGGCGGTGCCTGGCTCGGGCGGCGTGTCGGCAGCGGCCAACCAGATCGAAGGGCTCTACGCGCTGTCGTGGGCCGACAACATCTGGAGCGACATGCTGGCCTGAAGCCTGTGCAGCACCGGCCTACTTCAGCCCACTGAGATAGGCCGCCACGGCCTTCAGCTCCAGTTCCGTGAGCTTGCTGGCGATGCCGTGCATCACGGCGTTGTTGTGAGTGCGCCCGCGCGTGCTGAACTGCTTGAGCTGGTTCTCGGTGCACTGCGCGTGCTGGCGCGCCAGGTCGGGGGGCGGCGCGGGCAGCGCCGGCGACAGCCAGCAGGCCGCCGGGCAGGACCGCGGTGATCTGCACCTGGTTCAATCGGCCACCTGCAGGGCGCCCGGCATCACGGCTTGATGTAGGCCGCGCCCTGCCCCTGCAGCTTGGCCACGCGCACCACGCCGGACGGCGTGAACTCGGCTTCCTGGATGAACTGCTCCTTCTTCAGGCTGCGGTTCTTCAGCGTGATCTCGCAGATCTCGAAGGCCACGCCGCGCGCCTTCAGGGCCGATACCAGCGGCGCGTACTCCGTGCCGTTGGCGGCCTTCGCACCTTCCATCAGCATGTCCACGCCCTCGGCGTGCGTGACCACGGTGATGCGCGCCGTGGGGTCGACGTCGAGGTGGTTGCGCACGTTGCGCAGGCCCTTCAGGCCCTGCGCGGCCGCGTTGTCGAAGTGGTAGACGACCTTGTCCTGCGCGTGTGCGAAGCCAGCGGCCAGCACGAGCGTGGCGGCGGCAATGAGGCGGGTGATGCGCATGGTGTCTCCTTGGGGTTGACGGTGATGCCGGCGGATGCTGGCAGACCTCAGGCGATGCCCGGGTTGCCCTTCACCGCCACCAGCGTGGGCGTGTTGATGCGGCGCGGCTTCACACGGCCGCCCTGGGCCCTGAGCCAAGTCTCGACATGCTCCCACACCGGCTTGACGCCGGGCAGCGTGCGCGCCTCTTCGGCCACCGGCGCCCAGCCGGCCACCTTGTACTTCTTCGCGGCGTCCAGCGGCTTGCCGTGCAGGCGCATGCTGCCGATGCGGCGGCCCATCTTCTCGCCAGGCGTCAGCGTGTAGGCCAGACCGCCCACGCGCACCATGTCGCCGCCCTGCTGGTAGTAGGGGTCGGGGTTGAAGAGGTTGTCGGCCACGTCTTCCTGGATGGTCTTGATTGTCTCGCCGGTCATCTCGGTCAGCGTGGCCATGGGGTAGGTGATGGCCACCTGGTCCATCAGCAGCTCGCGCGTGATGGTGTCGCCGGGCAGCAGGCTGGTGCCCCAGCGGAAGCCGGGTGAGAAGGCGATCTCGGCGCCCTGCACGTCCATCAGCGCGTCGCAGATGAGCTGGTCCCAGCTGCCGTTGAAGTTGCCGCGGCGGTAGAGCAGGCCGTCGGTGACGGCCAGCTTCTCGGCCAGCTTCGCGGTGTAGGGCGCGCGCACCTTCTGGATCAGCGCCTCCATCTCCGGGTCGGCCTTCAACTGGTTGGCGAAGATGGGCAGCAGCCGGTAGCGCCAGTCGACGAGCTCGCTGCCCTTGACGTCGAAGTCCATCACGCCCAGGAACTTGGTGTTGCTGCCGGCGTTGGTGACGAGCGTGGTGCCGCCGCCGTTCTTCACCGGCACCGCCACCGGCACGCCGTCGTGCGTGTGGCCGCCGAAGATGGCGTGAATGCCGCGCACGCGGCTGGCCAGCTTCAGGTCGACGTCCATGCCGTTGTGCGACAGCAGCACCACCAGCTGCGCACCCTGGCCGCGGGCTTCGTCCACCACCTTCTGCATGTTCTCGTCCTGGATGCCGAAGGCCCAGTCGGCCACCAGGTAGCGCGGGTTGGCAATCGGCGTGTACGGGAAGGCTTGGCCCACGATGGCCACCTTCACGCCGTTGACGGTGCGCATGACGTAGGGCTTGAACACCGGGTCGCCGAAGTCGTTGGTCTTGACGTTCTGCGCCACGAAGTCGATGCGGTTCTTGAAGTCGCCTTCGACGATGGCCTTCACGCGCTCCATGCCGTAGGTGAACTCCCAGTGGCCGGTCATCACGTCCACGCCCAGCAGCTTGGCGGCGTCGACCATGTCCTGCGCGTCGGTCCACAGCGCGGTGGCCGAGCCCTGCCAGGTGTCGCCGCCATCCAGCAGCAGCGCGCCGGGGCGGCTGGCCTTCAGGCGCTTGACCAGCGTGGCCAGGTGCGCAAAGCCGCCCACCTTGCCGTAGCGGCGCGCTGCCTTCTCGAAGTCGAGGAAGGTGTAGGCATGCGCCATCGCGCTGCCCGGCCGCAGCCCAGCGGCCTTGAGCAGATGCTCGCCCACCAGGTGCGGCAACTGGCCCTGCATGCTGCCCAGCCCGAGGTTGACGCTGGGCTCGCGGAAGTGGATGGGCAGCAGCTGCGCATGGCAGTCGGTCATGTGCAGCAGCGACACGTTGCCGAAGGGCGGCATGTCATAGAGGCCCTGCTCGGCGGTGGCCGCATCGGCGTCGGCATGGCGCGCGAGCGGCATGCCGGCGGCCGAGGCCGCGGCCAGCACCTGGAGGAAGTCGCGCTTGGAAAGATTCATGCTTCGGCAATCAACGATACGTGGGCGCGGTGCCGAGGCGCCGCCGGTGCGCGGAGGCTGCCTACTGGTTGACGGGCGACTTCGGGTCGAGCAGCAGGGCCATGATGTCGCGCAGCTGCTGCTCATCCAGCAGCTTGGCGTGGCCGAAGCGCGGCATGTTGGAGCAGGCGGCGTAGGCCTTGCTGTTCCACAGCTTGCCCCAGGTGTACTTCACGATCTCGGCCGAGGCCGGGTCGGCGGGGTCTTTCACGCCACGCAGCTTGCCGTAGTTCCAGAGCGTGGGGCCGATGGTGCCGAAGGAGATTTCTCGTCTGTCGATCTGGTGGCAGTTGTAGCACTGCGCGCCGTTGGCCGAGGTGGCGGCGCTGGGGTCGGTCCAGGTCATGCCGCGGCCGTTCTGCGCCAGGCGTTCGCCGGCGCGCCAGTCGCCCAGGAACCGGCCGTCACTGGGCCACTTCACGCTGGCCAGCGCCTCGGCCTGGATCTTGGTGGCCACCGCCTCGGGCGGGCTGTCGGCGCTGGAGCAGGCGGACTGGCCCAGGTCCTGCGCGATGCGGTCGACCTTGGCGATGCCCTGGTCGCGGAACGAGGCCTTGATCATGGCCATGGCCTGCTGGTCGAGTTCGGCGGGCGTCGGGCCGGTGGCGCAGCCGGCCAGCGCGACAACGGCGGTGATGAGGAGCTTGCGTGACATGAAGGTGGCCTCTGGCAGATGTCAGCGCTTCAGCGCCGGGGCGATGGACTCGGCGCCCTTGGCGTTGACGCCCATGTAGACGCCCAAAGCGACGGTCACGTCGGACGCGTAGCCGGGAAAGGGAAAGCGTTGCTGGCGGTAGCAGTCGTTCAGGCGCCGCTGCATGCTCCACATCTCGCCGCTGGACACGCGGTAGGCCGGCCAGGCCGCAAAGCCGATGCCGTCGCCCGGGTTCCTGGTGAGGTTGGGCAGGTCTTGCAGGCGGATGCGGCGGCTGTCTTCAGCGTGGCAACTGGCACAGGAGAAGTCCATCGGCCCGCCGCGGAAGAAGAAGGCGCGCTTGCCCAGTTCATAGAAGCGGCGCTCCTCGGCGTGGCCCTGCGGCAGCGCCATCTTCATGCCGCGCGACTCGGCCGAGATCCATGCCGACAGCGCCGCCAGTGTGGCCTGCTCGCCCTTGTCGAAGCCAGTGTTCGCGATCTCGGTCGCGTTGAAGCCCTGCAGCGTTTCCATGCAGGTGAGCAGGCGCGATTCAAGGTCTTGCACGCGGCCGGTGTCGACAAACCAGCGCGGCAGCTGCACCCAGGCGCCCTTCACCACACCCGGGCCGAGGCCGAGGTCGCACTTTTCCAGCGACACCTTCTTCGGCCCGCGCGGTGTCTTCCAGAGGCCTTCGCCCTTGGCTTCGAAAAGCTCGGCCGGGTTGCCGTCCTCCAGCATCTTGCGGTACTCGGCTATGCCGTCGGCGGCGGTCTTCTGCTGCGCGAAAGCGCTGACCCCTGCGGTCAGCGCCAGCGCAGCGATGAGCAGGCTGCTGTGCTTCGTCATGTCTCCGGCCTCTTCTTGTGCGTGACGGGGCGGGTGGCGTCAGGACACCGTGGCTTCGTCGGTGCGCGACTCGCCCTTGTTGTCCTTCCAGGTCACGGCCACCTTGTCGCCGGCCTTCGCGCCCTTGATGCTGAATTGCAGGAAGGGATTCTTCGACACCGAAGGCCCCCACTCCGCGGTCATCACGGTCTTGCCGTTGTGGGTGGCGCTGACGTCCTGGATGAACCAGGCCGGGATCGTCTTGCCGGCGGCGTCCTTGCGCAGGCCGGTCTCCATCTCGTGGTTCATGAGCACGCGAACGGTGGCCTTGTCGCCGGCTGCTTGGGCGCGAATGCGCATCGGGTCTGGCATGGTGTTCTCCTGGGGTATGACGTCTGGGGCGGACCGTGCTGCAAGCAGGCCTTCAGCCGCCGCAGCCGCCGAGCGTGACCTTGATTTCCTTCTGTGCGAACAGCATCCTGCCGTCGCCCATCATGGCCACCGCGTAGACGTTGGACGACTGGCCCATCTTCACGCGCGTGGAGAAGCTGGCGTCGACGAATTCGGTCACGTCGAACATCGCCGACAGCACGCTGGGGTTCTTTTCCACCAGCACCAGCAGGCGCTTCACGCCTGGCAGCGTGGTCGACGCGGCCACTGGCACCACGGCGCCGTTCTCGGCGATGTCAGGGCCGGTGATGGTGACGTCCTTGCTCTCAACGGGCGCGCTGCCACCCAGCGTCTTGGCCAGTTCGGCCAGCGTCTTCACTTCGAAGGCATTGGCGTTCCAGGCCGCCTGCGCGCCCTGGGGCAGCAGGCCGGCGGTGGCCAGCAGGGCCGCTACACGGGCGCCGTGGGAAAGCGATTGGGAGAGCATTTCTCTGCGGTTCAACATGGCGGGCTCCTTGGAGCGACTGAGGGTAATCAATGCGGGGAATGGGCCGACAGCGGGCCTACCCGGTGTGCAGCAGGGTCTATGGCGTCACTTTTTCGCCCCTGTGGCCAGCCACTGGGCCAGGGTCTGCAGGTCGGCTTCGGGCACGCTTTGCGGCGCCATCGGGATGACACCCCACTGGCCTTGGCCACCGGCTTTGATCTTGCCCGCCAGGTAGGCCTGCGCATCGGCGCGCGCACCATGGCGGGCCGCAATCTCGCGGAAGCCGGGCCCGACGATCTTGCCGTCCATGCCGTGGCAGGCCGTGCAGGTGTACTTCTGGGCCAGCGCGTAGGCCGCAGCAGCCGGGTTGGCAGGCGCTGCCGGCGCAGACACTGCCGTGGTGACGGTGGCGCCCGCCGCACGCGTGGTGTCGGCACCGCGCTGCGGGCCGACCAGACGTTGCTGCTGCGCCAGGTCGCCATGGTTGTTGCGCGCGAAGTCGGGCAGGAAGGAAGCCACCGTGGGTTCGGCCGCACAGTTGTTCATGCAGGCCGTGGCGCTCACGTCGGGGCGGCCGCCGTTGCCCAGACCCTTGCCCGGCCACAGGCCATGGTCCGTGGTGGTGCCATGTCGGTTGGGCAGGCGGCTCTGCGCCTGGGCCATGGTGGCGTCTGACAGCACGAAGCTGTCGGCCACCACGCCGCCCATGTGCAGCATGTAGGCGGTGACGGCGTAGACCTCTTCGGTGCTCAGCGACTTGGGCGCGTTCCAGGGCATGGCGCGGCGGATGTAGTCCCACAGCGTCGACACGGTGGCCACCTTCATGAGCGTGGTGCGGCCGGGGAAGCCGGTGTCGTTCAGGCGCGCCACGCGGCCGGTCTTCACGTCATCGGCGGTGGTGCCGCCCACCAGCGGCGTGAAGACCTCGTTGCTCTCGCCGAAGATGCCGTGGCACGAAGCGCACTTGGCTTCCCACACCTCCTGGCCCTTGGCCACCGAGCCTGAGCCCTTCGGCAGGCCCAGGAAGTCAGGCCGCACGTCGATGTCCCAGGCGGCCAGCTCCGCGGGCGTGGCCGCGCGGCCAATGCCGGGGTAGGCGGTGGTCTGCGCACCGGCAGTCGTGGCCGCCGCGAGCAGCGCGCCAGCGCACAGCGCACGCAGCTGGCAGCTAGGCAAGCTGAACATTCTTCACCTCACCGCTCTCCTGCACGAGCCAGGTCTGGATGCCGTTGTTGTGATAGATCGACCGCGTGCCGCGCACGGCGCGCAACTGGCCCTTGGTGGGCTGCACGTAGTGGGTGTCATCGATGGCGCGGCTCTGCATCAGCGTCGGCTTGCCGTCCCACACCCAGTCAAGGCTGAAGCGCGTGAGGCACTTGCTCATCACCGGGGCCTGCAGGCGCGCCGTCTTCCAGTTGCGGCCGCCGTCGACCGACACATCCACGCGCTGGACCTTGCCGCGGCCCGACCAGGCCAGGCCGCTGATCTGGTAGTAGCCCTTGTCCAGCAGCACCTGGCCGCCCGACGGGGTGGTGATCACGCTCTTGCATTCCTGCGTGCTGGTGTACTGGCGGTGCAGGCCGCCAGGCATGAGATCGATGTAGTGGATGGCCTCGTCCTTGGTGCCGTAGGGCTGATCGCCCACCTCGATGCGGCGCAGGTACTTGACCCAGCTGACGCCCTGCACGCCCGGCACCACCAGGCGCAGCGGGTAGCCGTTCTCGGGGCGCAGCATCTCGCCGTTCTGGCCGTAGGCCACCAGCACCTCACCGCTTTCGATCAGCTCCATGGGCACCGTGCGCGTCATCGAAGAACCGTCGGCCCCTTCGGCCAGCACATAGCGGCCGCGCTGGTAGTCGGCGCCGGCCATGTCGAGCAGCAGCTTCAGCGGCACGCCGGTGAATTCACTGCAGCTGAGCATGCCGTGCGTGTATTGGCAGGTGGGCACGGCGACGTTGCCCCACTCCATGCCGGTGTTGGCGCCGCATTCGATGAAGTGGAAGCGGCTCTCGGAGGGCAGGCGCATGATCTCGTCCACCGTCAGCACCAGCGGCTTCTTCAGGATCCTGGCGTCGGAGCCGTTGACCATCAGCCGGTGCTTGGACGGGTCGACATCCCACCAGCCCTGGTGGTGGCGCTCGAAGTGCAGGCCACTGGGGGTCACGATGCCGAACAGGCTCTGCAAAGGCGCAAATGACACCGAGGACTGCGCCGTCTGCGTGAGCCCGGGGCTCTGGCGACGCTGCACGTTGGCTTCGTGCTTCGAAGGCTTGCCGTAGCCGTCGGTCACCACGGGCTGGCCGAGGCCGGTGGTGTGGGCAGGCAACTGCAGGATGTGGGGGTCGCCGCCTGATGCCGCCGGTACGGGGTTGGCCTGGGCCCGCACAGCCTTGGCCGATGCGCCCACAAGCGCTGCTGCGAAGGCGCCGCGCACGAAGTCGCGCCGTCCGGACCGGGCTTCGCTGACGACGGTGCGCACGCCTTCGGAGCCGATGAAGTTCTCGGGCGCCTTGAGCAGGCGGCCAGAAGCGGTGTCACGAAAGCTCACGAAGGCACCTCGACAGGACGGGCGGGCGGGCGGTGGACTACGGCACCAGGCAACGGGACTGTCTATTCAGATATGCGGTTTTACAGATATTAGTGTCTGCGGATGTACGTAACACTGGGGCTAACCCGCAGCGGGCCTGTGCGCGCCTTCTATCCCCGTCGGCAGGGGCCTGTCGCATGAGAGGTTGCCCGACCGAGCAGCCCAACGGTCAAGGGGAACCCGAGGGCTCCAGTCCTGGGACCCTTTGTGCGACGCAGTGATCGCCGCGTGCCAACTACGGAACCAGCCTCGGGCCGCAGTCGCACCACAAAGCAAAACGCCGACCTTCCGGCCGGCGTTTCCCAATTCATAGGTTCTAGTTTTTGTTCGCGAATTTTGGTTGCGGGGGCAAGATTTGAACTTGCGACCTTTGGGTTATGAGCCCAACGAGCTACCAGGCTGCTCCACCCCGCGACTGAGCCTTAAAGTATATCCGATCTGCGGCTGTGATGCGATGCGCTCACTCGGCCTTGTCGATGGCCGGCACGTCGGCCGTGGGCTCGGGGCGGTCGAGCAGTTCGACGTAGGCCATGGGCGCGTTGTCGCCGACGCGGAAGCCCATCTTCAGGATGCGCGTGTAGCCGCCCGGACGCGCGGCGTAGCGCGGGCCGAGCACGTTGAAGAGCTTGGCCACCACGTCGCGGTCACGCGTGCGGTTGAAGGCCAGGCGGCGGTTGGCCAGCGTGGGCTCCTTGCCCAGCGTGATCAGCGGCTCGACCACGCTGCGCAGCTCCTTGGCTTTGGGCAGCGTCGTCTTGATCGCCTCGTGCATGATGATCGAGTTGCACATGTTCCTCAGCATCGCCAAGCGGTGCGAGGTGGTGCGGTTCAGTTTGCGGGGGCCGTTGCGGTGGCGCATGGTGCTTGTTCCTGTCTTTATTGAACCTCGGCCGGATCAGGTACCGAGGGTTGCACGGGGCTGAGGTTCCCAAGCGGACGCCGTGGATCCGGCTCCGCCGGGCCACCGGCGTCGCCCCCTTGAGGGGGTCGGCCGGAGGCCGTCGGGGGTGGTTCTGTTACCGCTTGTCCAGGCCCTGCGGGGGCCAGTTCTCCAGCCGCGCGCCGAGCGTGAGCCCGCGCGAAGCCAGCACTTCCTTGATCTCGTTCAGGCTCTTGCGGCCCAGGTTCGGCGTCTTCAGCAGCTCGGTTTCAGTGCGCTGGATCAGGTCGCCGATGTAGTAGATGTTCTCGGCCTTCAGGCAGTTGGCCGAACGCACGGTGAGCTCGAGTTCATCCACCGGGCGCAGCAGAATGGGGTCGAACGGCGTCGATCGCGAAGGCGGCTGAGCCATCGTGTCGATGGGGTTGACGTCGAAGTTGCCGAAGAAGGCCAGTTGCTCGACCAGGATGCGAGCGCTCTGGCGGATGGCTTCCTCGGGTGCGATGGCGCCGTTGGTTTCGATCTCCATCACCAGCTTGTCCAGATCCGTCCGCTGCTCGACGCGCGCATTCTCAACGGCATAGCTGACGCGGCGCACGGGCGAGAAGGACGCGTCCAACACGATGCGGCCGATGCTCTTGGTGGGCTCGTCACCGAAGCGGCGCAGGTTGCCCGGCACGTAGCCGCGGCCCTTCTCGACCTTGATCTGCATGTCGAGCTTGCCGCCATGCGCCAGGTGTGCGATGACGTGGTCGGCATTGATGATCTCGACGTCGTGCGGCGTCTGGATGTCGCGCGCCGTGACCGGACCTTCACCCTCCTTGCGCAGCACCAGCGTGACTTCGTCGCGGTTGTGCAGACGGAAGACCACGCCCTTCAGGTTGAGCATGATGTGCACGACATCTTCCTGAACACCGTCGATGGCCGAGTACTCGTGCAGCACGCCGGCGATGGTCACCTCGGTCGGGGCATACCCCACCATCGAAGACAGCAGCACGCGCCGCAGCGCGTTGCCGAGGGTGTGGCCGTAGCCGCGCTCGAAGGGCTCGAGCGTGGCCTTGGCGCGGTTGCCACCAAGCGGCTCGACCTTGATTTCCTTGGGCTTCAGAAGAGTGGTTTGCATGAAGTTCTTTAGTTCCTGTCAATACCCTCGGCTCGTTACACCGATAAGGCTGTAGGACCGCGCCGGGTCGGGACTGCTTCGCTTCGTACCCGGCACGCGAAGCGAAATGAAAAGGGGTGGAGCAGGTTCTGGCCGCAGGCCGAACCGCCCGCTTGCGGGTCTCGTTTACCGTGAATAGAGTTCCACGATCAGCGCTTCCTTGATTTCGGCGCCGTACTGGTCGCGGTCGGGCACCTTCTTGAAGGTGCCTTCCATCTTGGTGGCGTCGACCTGCACCCAGTCGGCCAGGCCGATGGATTGCGCCAGCTTCAGCGCGTCGGTCACGCGCAGCTGGGTCTTGCTCTTCTCGCGCAGCGCGATCACATCACCGGCCTTGACCTGGTAGGACGGGATGTTGACGACCTGGCCATTCACGGTAAGCGCCTTGTGGCCCACCAGCTGCCGGGCCTCGGCACGCGTCGAGCCAAAGCCCATGCGGTAGACCACGTTGTCCAGGCGCGTTTCCAGCAAGGCCAGCAGGTTGGCACCGGTGTTGCCCTTGCGGCGCTCGGCTTCGGCGAAGTAGCGGCGAAACTGGCGCTCCAGCACGCCGAACATGCGCTTGACCTTCTGCTTTTCGCGCAACTGCAGACCGAAGTCGGAGGTGCGGCTGCCGCTGGTGCGGCCGTGCTGGCCGGGCTTGCTGTCGAACTTGGCCTTGTCGCTGATGGAGCGGCGGGCGCTCTTCAAGAACAGGTCGGTGCCTTCACGGCGGGAAAGTTTGGCCTTGGGGCCGAGGTAACGTGCCACTTGTGTAAGTCCTCAGTGTTGTGTCTGACGCGGCAGAAGCTTCGCTGAAACGAAACAACCCGCGCGAGTCTGGCGACGATGAAGCGTGGTGCTCAGACGGTGGGCTTGGAATGAAGGCATGCCTTCAGAAAAACAGCCGGCGTGCACATCAGTGCTCACCGGCCCGGGAAACTCTCTATTGTAGCGAAAGCAGCTGCTATCTGCCCAGCTGCACCAAGCAGCCGCCGCGGAACCGGCTCCGCCGGGCCGCCAGCGGCGCCCCCTGGAGGGAGGCGCCGAAGGCGCTTCGGGGGGTACCTAGATCCTCCGGCGCTTCTGCGGGCGGCAGCCGTTGTGCGGGATCGGCGTCACGTCGCTGATCGAGTTGATGCGAATGCCCAGCGAGGCCAGCGCACGCACGCTCGATTCACGGCCAGGGCCGGGGCCCTTGATCCGCACGTCCAGGTTCTTGATGCCCTGTTCCTGCGCCGCACGGCCTGCGGTTTCAGCCGCCACCTGCGCTGCGAAGGGCGTGCTCTTGCGCGAACCCTTGAAGCCTTGGCCGCCACTCGACGCCCAAGCCAGGGCGCCGCCCTGGCGGTCGGTGATGGTGATGATGGTGTTGTTGAACGACGCGTGCACATGCGCAATGCCGTCCGCCACGTTCTTGCGGACCTTCTTGCTCACGCGGCGCGCGGCGGTGTTGACGGGTGCCTTGGCCATGTCTTGACTCTTTCAGTGTTCCGGGCTTACTTCTTCAGCGCCGCTGCACCCTTGCGCGGACCCTTGCGGGTGCGCGCATTGGTGCGCGTGCGCTGGCCGCGCACCGGCAGGCCCCGGCGATGCCGGAAACCGCGGTAGCAGCCCAGGTCCATCAGGCGCTTGATGCTGATGGACAGTTCGCGGCGCAGATCGCCTTCGATGGTCATGCGGCCGATCTCCTCACGGATCTTTTCAAGATCGATGTCGGAGAGGTCCTTGATCTTCTTCGAGTAAGGGATGCCCACGACTTCGCAGATCTTCTGCGCGGTGGAGCGGCCGATACCGTAGATCGAGGTCAGGCCGATCTCCGCATGCTTGTGCGGAGGAATGTTGATGCCGGCAATGCGTGCCATGTCTTTCCTCTATCAGCCTTGACGCTGCTTGTGACGCGGGTCGGTGCAGATCACGCGCACCACACCCTTGCGGCGGATGATCTTGCAGTTGCGGCACATCTTCTTGACGGAAGCGGCGACTTTCATGGTCTTCTCCGTGGGACTTTCTATCTGACCTTATTTGGCGCGGAACACGATGCGTGCCCGCGTCAAATCGTAGGGGGTGAGCTCGACGGTGACCTTGTCACCCGGCAGGATGCGGATGTAGTGCATGCGCATCTTGCCGCTGATGTGGCCGAGCACCACGTGGCCGTTTTCCAGCTTCACGCGGAAGGTGGCGTTGGGGAGGTTCTCCAGAATCTCCCCCTGCATCTGAATGACGTCGTCTTTGCTCATGTCAGCTCGTCTTGAAGTTGGCCTTCTTGAGGAGCGACTCGTACTGCTGGCTCATCACGTAGCTCTGGACCTGGGCCCAGAAATCCATCGTCACGACGACGATGATCAGCAGCGACGTGCCACCGAAGTAGAACGGCACGTTGTACTTCAGCACCAGGAACTCGGGCAGCAGACACACCGCGGTGATGTACACGGCGCCAGCCAGCGTCAGGCGGCCCAGGATGCGGTCGATGTGCTTGGCAGTCTGGTCACCCGGGCGGATGCCGGGGATGAAGGCGCCACTCTTCTTCAGATTGTCGGCGGTCTCGCGGCTGTTGAAGACGAGCGCCGTGTAGAAGAAGCAGAAGAACACGATCATCGCTGCGTACAGCAGCACGTAGATCGGCTGGCCCGGCGACAACGCCGAGGACAGATCCTTCAACCAGCGCAGGCCTTCACCGGTGGCGAACCAGCCCACCACGGTGGCCGGCAGCAAGATGATGGACGACGCGAAAATCGGCGGGATCACACCCGACATGTTCAGCTTCAGCGGCAGGTGCGAAGACTGACCGCCGTAGACCTTGTTGCCGACCTGGCGCTTGGCGTAATTCACCAGGATCTTGCGCTGGCCACGCTCCACGAATACCACCGCGAAAGTGACGAAGATCACCACCGCGATGATGAACAAGCAGGCTACGACCGACATCGCACCGGTGTTCACCAGTTCGAACAAGCCGCCGATGGCCGATGGCAGGCCCGCCACGATGCCCGCAAAGATCAGGATCGAAATGCCGTTGCCCAGGCCGCGCTCGGTGATCTGCTCACCCAGCCACATCAGGAACATCGTGCCGGCCACCAGGCTCACCACCGCGGTCATGCGGAAGCCGAAGCCCGGCGCGAGCACCAGGCCCGGCGAGCCTTCGAGCGCGAGCGCGATGCCCAGGCTCTGGAAGATGGCCAGGCCCAGCGTGCCGTAGCGGGTGTACTGCGTGATCTTGCGCTTGCCCGCTTCGCCTTCCTTCTTGATGGCCTCGAGCGAGGGCACCACGTAGGTCATCAGCTGCATGATGATGCTGGCGCTGATGTAGGGCATGATGCCCAGGGCGAAGACAGTGAAGCGCGACAAGGCGCCACCGCTGAACATGTTGAACAGGTTCAGGATGCCACCAGCCTGGCTCTTGAAGAGCTGCTGCAGCGCCACCGGGTCGATACCGGGCACGGGGATGTGCGCCCCGATGCGGTAAACCACCAGCGCGAGCAGCAAGAAGATGACCCGCCTGCGCAGGTCACCAAACTTGCCGCTCTTGGCCAGCTGGTTCGCGTTGGTTGCCACTCGCTTTGTTTCCTAGGCTCAAGCCGCCGAGCCGACGCCAGCGGCCGACTTCTTGGGCAGCTTCTTGACCACCGGGGCAGCGGCGATCGATTCCACCGAGCCGCCAGCGGCTTCGATGGCGGCCTTGGCACCCGCGGTCGCGCCGATGCCCTTGAGCACCACCTTGCGCGTCAGCTCGCCCGACTTGATGACCTTGGCGGTCTTGATCAGCTCGCGCACCAGGCCAGCGGCCTTCAGCGTCAGCAGGTCGACCTCATCGGCGCCCAGCTTTTCAAGGTCACCCAGCGTCACTTCGCCGTTGTACTTGAGCTGCGCGGACTTGAAGCCGCGCTTGGGCAGGCGACGCTGCAGCGGCATCTGGCCGCCTTCGAAGCCCACCTTGTGGTAGCCACCGGCACGGCTCTTCTGGCCCTTGTGGCCACGGCCGGCGGTCTTGCCCAGGCCCGAACCGATGCCACGGCCGACACGGCGGCGCGGCTTCTTGCTGCCCTCTGCGGGCTTGATCGTGTTGATTTCCATTACAGCACCAGGACGAGGTAGGCGACCTTGTTGATCATGCCGCGCACCGCCGGCGTGTCTTCCAGCGTGCGCTGGCTGTTGACGCGGCGCAGGCCCAGGCCACGCACCGTGTCGCGGTGCGACTGGCGCGTGCCCGCCACGCTCTTGACGAGCTTGACGGTCAGCATCTTTTTCTTGTCGTCGGACATGGAGGTTCTCCTGGATCAGTTGAAGATGTCTTCAACCGTCTTGCCGCGCTTGGCCGCCACATCGGCGGGCGTCGTCGAACGCTTGAGGGCGTCGAGCGTGGCGCGGACCATGTTGTAGGGGTTCGACGAGCCCAGGCTCTTGGCGACGATGTCGGTGATGCCCATCACTTCGAACACCGCGCGCATCGGACCGCCGGCGATGATGCCGTCGCCGGGCTTGGCCGGGGCCATGATGACCTTGGCCGCGCCGTGTTCGCCGCGCACGTTGTGCTGGATGGAGCCATTGCGCAGGCTGACCTTGACCATGTTGCGGCGCGCCGCTTCCATGGCCTTCTGCACCGCCACCGGCACTTCCTTGGCCTTGCCCTTGCCCATGCCGATGCGGCCGTCGCCGTCACCCACGACGGTGAGCGCCGCGAAGCTCAGCGTGCGGCCACCCTTCACCACCTTGGTGACGCGGTTGACCGCGATCATCTTTTCCTTGAGCCCGTCGTCGTTCGCTTCGGTCTGCGCGCGGGGAGTGAACTTTGCCATCTGGAGTTTCCTGTTCTGCGCCGCTTAGAACTGCAGGCCGGCTTCGCGCGCTGCGTCGGCCAGCGCCTTGACGCGGCCGTGGTACGCAAAGCCCGACCGGTCGAACGCGACCTTCTCAACGCCAGCTGCCTTGGCCTTCTCGGCAATGCGCTTGCCGATCAGGCTGGCGGCCGTGACGTTGCCGCCCTTGCCGTTGCCACCGAGCTGCTCGCGCACTTCCTTCTCGGCCGTGCTCGCACTGGCCAGCACCTGCGCGCCATCGCCGGACACGATGCTGGCGTAGATGTGCAGGTTGGACCGGTGCACGGCCAGGCGCGCCGTGCCCTGCTGCGCAATACGCAGGCGGGTCTGGCGCGAACGGCGCAGGCGTTGTTCCTTCTTGGTGATGCTCACGCTCTAGCTCCTTACTTCTTCTTCGTCTCTTTCAACACCACGCGTTCACCCACGTAGCGGATGCCCTTGCCCTTGTAGGGCTCGGGCGGACGGAAGGCCCGCACTTCGGCGGCGATCTGGCCCACGACCTGACGGTCGGCACCGGTGATGACGATCTCGGTCTGCGTCGGCGTCGCCACCTTGATGCCGTCCGGCATGTCCTTGACGACGGGGTGCGAATAACCAATCTGCAGGTTCAGCTTCTGGCCGGCGGCCTGGGCACGGAAGCCCACGCCGACCAGCGCCAGCTTCTTCTCGAAGCCCTTGCTGACACCACCCACCATGTTGGCCACCAGCGCGCGGAAGGTGCCGCTCAGGGCATCGGCTTCCTGGCTGTCGTTGGCCGGGGTGAAAGTGACTTTGCCTGCATCGAGCTTCAGCGCCACCAGCGGGTGCAGCTTGCGCACCAGCGTGCCATTGCTGCCCTTGACGGTGACTTGGTCGGCCGTGATCGCCACGTCCACGCCTTGCGGCACGGTGACGGGCATCTTTCCTACGCGGGACATGTTGTGCGCTCCCTCTTTAGGCGACGTAGCAAAGCACTTCGCCACCGACACCGGTCTGGCGCGCCTTGCGGTCGGTCATCACGCCCTTGGGCGTGGTCACGATGGCCACACCCAGGCCGTTCATGACCTGCGGAATGGCATCACGGCCCTTGTAGATGCGCAGGCCGGGGCGGCTGACACGCTCGATGCGCTCGATGACGGGCTTGCCGGCGTAGTACTTCAGTGCGATTTCGAGTTCGGCCTTGCCGTCGTCGTTGTGCACGGCGTAGCCGTCGATGTAGCCCTCATCCTTCAGCACTTGCGCGATGGCGATCTTCAACTTCGAAGACGGCATCTTGACGGCGGTCTTGTCGACGGCCTGCGCGTTGCGGATGCGGGTCAGCATGTCCGCGATGGGATCACTCATGCTCATGAATTTGCTCCTGCTCTTCCGGCCGAATTACCAGCTGGCCTTGACCACGCCGGGAATGTCGCCCTTGAAGGCGAGTTCGCGAATCTTGTTGCGGCCCAGGCCGAACATCTTGAAGGTGCCACGGCCACGACCCGTCAGCGCGCAGCGGTTGCGCAGGCGCGTCGGGTTGGCGTTGCGCGGCAGCTTCTGCAGCTCCAGGCGCGCGACGTAACGCTCTTCGTCGCTGCGCTTGGCGTCGTTCGAGACGGCCTTGAGTTCAGCGTACTTCTTGGCGAACTTGGCGACGAGCTTTTCGCGCTTTTCTTGCCGCTGGATGACGGACAGTTTGGCCATGGCTGGGTCGCCTTTAGTTCTTGAACGGGAACTTGAACGCCGTGAGCAATGCCTTGCACTCGTCGTCGTTCTTCGCGCTGGTGGTGATGCTGATGTTCATGCCCCGGATCACATCGATCTTGTCGTACTCGATCTCCGGGAAGATGATCTGTTCCTTGACGCCGATGTTGTAGTTCCCGCGGCCGTCGAAACTGCGGCCGCTGATGCCGCGGAAGTCGCGCACACGCGGCAGAGCCACGGTGACGAAGCGGTCCAGGAACTCGTACATGCGCACGCCGCGCAGCGTGACCATGGCGCCGATGGCCTGGCCTTCGCGGATCTTGAAACCGGCAATCGGCCGCTTGCTCTTGGTGACAACAGGCTTCTGGCCGGCGATCTTGGTGAGGTCGCCCACGGCGTTGTCCATCACCTTCTTGTCGCTGACGGCTTCAGACACACCCATGTTCAGCGTGATCTTCTGCAGGCGCGGCACCTGCATCACCGAGGTGAAGCCGAACTTGGCCATCAACTCGGGGACGATCTTCTCGCGATAGATGCCCTGCAGGCGCGCCTGCGGAGCCGGGCCTTGATTTGCGGGGCCAGCCTGGGCCGCTGCTTGTTTTTTTGCCATGACCGTTACGCCTTGATCTCTTCGCCGCTGGACTTGAAGACACGGACCTTCTTGCCGTCGGCCAGCAGCTTGATGCCGACGCGGTCGGCCTTGCCGGTGGCGGCGTTGTAGATGGCCACGTTCGACTGGTGGATGGGCATCACCTTGTCGACCACACCACCCGTCGTGCCCTTCAGCGGATTGGGCTTGACGTGCTTCTTGGCGACGTTCACGCCGTCCACGACGATGCGCGCTTCGTCGACGCGCTGCGTCACGGTGCCGCGCTTGCCCTTGTCGCGACCGGTGGTCACGATGACCTGGTCGCCCTTGCGAATCTTGTTCATGCTCTGCGTCCTAACGAATCGGTGCGCCTACAGCACTTCGGGTGCCAGCGACACGATCTTCATGAAGCGCTCGGTGCGCAGCTCGCGCGTCACCGGGCCGAAGATGCGGGTGCCGATGGGCTCAAGCTTGGCATTCAGCAGCACGGCGGCATTGCCGTCGAACTTGATGAGCGAGCCATCCTGGCGGCGCACACCCTTGGCGGTGCGAACGACGACGGCGCTGTAGACCTCGCCCTTCTTCACGCGGCCACGCGGCGCGGCTTCCTTGATGCTGACCTTGATCACGTCACCGATGCCTGCATAGCGGCGCTTGGAGCCGCCGAGCACCTTGATGCACATGACGGACTTGGCGCCCGTGTTGTCGGCCACGTCGAGCCGCGATTGCATTTGGATCATTGTGTCTCCCCAACTTGACCGCTGCGGCTTGGCCGTTGCAATCAGTCTTGGGCCCGTGTATGGGTGGATCCGCTGGCAACCGACTCTGCGAATACAGAACCAGCCGCGAACGGCGAAGCATTCGATTATGGCAGCTCGGCTGATAACCCGTCAAGCTGCCCGCGGGAAAGATGGTCTGTGCGTGCTCAGGCCAGCAGCGTCTTGGCTTGCGTCAGCATCGTGCCAGCGTCGCTGACCTCGAACTTGCCGGGTGCTTCGACATTGAGCGACTTGACCACGCCGTCCACCACCAGCATGGAGTAGCGGTTGGAACGCAGGCCCATGCCACGCGCCGTCAGGTCCAGCGTGAGCCCGGTGGCTTGAGCGAAGGCGGCGCTGCCGTCGGCCATCATGCGCACCTTGCCGGCGGTCTTCTGCTCGCGGCCCCAGGCGCCCATCACGAAAGCGTCATTGACCGACAGGCACCAGATCTCTTCGACACCGGCTGCCTTCAGCGCGTCGGCCTGTTCCACGTAGCCCGGCACATGCTTGGCCGAGCAGGTGGGCGTGAAGGCACCGGGCAGCGCGAAGATGGCGATCTTCTTGCCGGCCGTGAGCTTCTCGACATCGAAACTGTTCGGCCCCAGCGAGCAGCCATTGCCTTCGACTTCGATGAACTCGTTGAGGGTGCCCGCGGGCAGCTTGTCTCCGACCTTCAGCATGCGTGTTCTCCTGGCTTGTGAATGGAAACGACCGGGGCTGGGAGTGTCCAGCGTCCGGCCGTCTCAGAGTGCTTGCAGGGTCTTGGCCCCGGCGTCGGGATCAGACCAGCTTGGCCTTTTCAAGCAGCTTGGTCACGACCCACGACTTGGTCTTGCTGATCGGGCGCCCTTCGGCGATCTCGACCAGGTCGCCCATCTTGTACTCGCCCTGTTCGTCGTGGGCGTGGTACTTGCGCGACTTGGCGACGATCTTGCCGTAGAGCTCGTGCGCGGTGCGGCGCTCGACCAGCACGGTGACGGTCTTCGAACGCTTGTCGCTGACGACGCGGCCGACCAGCGTACGCGTATTCTTCACCGGTGCAAGCGCCACGGCCGCTTCAACGGCCACTTGTGCTTCGCTCATTTGGCGGCCCTCTTCTTTTCCGCGATGATGGTCTTCACGCGCGCGATCTCGCGTTTCGTGTTGCCCAGTTGCGTGTGGTTGGTCAGCTGCTGGGTCGCCTTCTGCATGCGCAGGCCGAAATGGGCCTTCAGCAGGTCAGAGACTTCCTTCTCCAGCGCGGCCACGTCCTTGGCACGCAGTTCAGATGTCTTGCTCATGTCTTGTTCCGATCAGGTGCCGATCTGGCGTGCCACGAAAGTGCAGCGCAGCGGCAGCTTGGCGCTGGCCAGCAGGAAGGCCTCACGCGCCAATTGCTCAGGCACGCCGTTGATCTCGTACAGCACCTTGCCCGGCTGGATCTCGGCCACGTAGTACTCGGGGTTGCCCTTGCCGTTGCCCATGCGCACTTCGGCCGGCTTCTGCGAGATCGGCTTGTCCGGGAAAATGCGGATGAAGATGCGGCCGCCGCGTTTGATGTGGCGGCTGATGGCGCGGCGAGCGGCTTCGATCTGGCGCGCCGTGATGCGGCCGCGTTCGGTGGCCTTCAGGCCGAAGTCGCCGAATGACACAGCGGCACCCCGGGTAGCGATACCCGTATTGCGGCCCTTGTGTTCCTTGCGGAACTTGCGACGTGCGGGTTGCAACATCCTTATTCTCCTTTGGTCTCGCCGCCGGTCGGGGTGGTGCCGGCGGGGGGTGCAGCTCGGCGCACGCGCTTCACGGCCGGGCCCTTCGGACCGCTGGGGCCGTCGGCAGCAGGGGTGACGGCCGGCGTCGCAGCCGTCGTCACTTCACCGCGCGGTGCGGGGCCACGGTCAGCACCAGGGCGGCCACGGCCACCCGGCGCGCCGCCGGGGCGGCCATCAGGCCGCGGGCCGCGCCGGTCACGGCGGTCGCCGTCGTTTTCGGTCTTGGGCAGCTGCGGCGCTTCGCCATTGGCCAGGCGGTCACCGCGGTAGACCCACACCTTGACGCCGATGACGCCATAAGTCGTCTTGGCTTCGCTGAAGCCATAGTCGATGTCGGCCTTCAGCGTGTGAAGCGGCACGCGGCCTTCGCGGTACCACTCGCAGCGGGCGATCTCGATGCCGTTCAGGCGACCCGAGCTCATGATCTTGATGCCCTGCGCGCCCAGGCGCATGGCGTTCTGCATCGCGCGCTTCATGGCGCGGCGGAACATGATGCGCTTTTCGAGCTGCTGCGTGATGCTGTCGGCGATCAGCTGCGCATCGACTTCCGGCTTGCGGATTTCTTCGATGTTCACCGCCACCGGCACGCCCAGACGGCGGCCCAGTTCGGCCTTCAGGTTCTCGATGTCCTCGCCCTTCTTGCCGATCACCACACCCGGACGTGCCGAGAAGATGGTGATGCGCGCGTTCTTCGCGGGGCGCTCGATGAGGATGCGCGAGACGGCAGCGCTCTTCAGCTTGGTGCGCAGGTACTCGCGGACCTTCAGGTCTTCGGCCAGCATGCCGGCGAAGTTGCGGTGGTTGGCGAACCAGCGCGACTGCCAGGCACGGGTGACTGCAAGGCGGAAGCCGGTCGGGTGGATTTTTTGTCCCATGAGTCAGTTCCCTTAATTCCCGACCGTCACGTAGATGTGGCACGTGCCCTTGCTGATGCGCGCGCCGCGGCCTTTGGCCCGTGCGGAGAAGCGTTTCAGCACGGCGCCCTGCTCGACGTAGATCGACTTGATCTTCAACTCGTCGATGTCGGCGCCGTCGTTGTGCTCGGCATTGGCCACCGCAGAGTCGACACACTTCTTGATGATGCCGGCGGCCTTCTTCTGCGTGAACGATAGGATGTTCAGCGCCTGATCGACCTTCTTGCCGCGAATCATGTCCGCGACGAGGCGACCCTTGTCGGCCGACAGACGCACGCCACGCACGATGGCCTTGGTTTCGGTTGCCATTTCTTGGCTCCTTACTTCTTGGCCTTCTTGTCCGCGGGGTGACCCTTGAACAAGCGGGTGAGGGCGAATTCGCCGAGCTTGTGGCCGACCATCTGATCGGTCACGTACACAGGCACGTGCTGCTTGCCGTTGTGCACGGCGACGGTCAGGCCGATGAACTCGGGCAGGATCGTCGAGCGTCGCGACCAGGTCTTGATCGGCTTCTTGTCCTTGATGGCGGAGGCCTTCTCGACCTTGGCCATCAAGTGGTGGTCCACGAAGGGACCTTTTTTGAGCGAACGGGTCATTTCGGTGACCTCACTTCTTGCGACGCGAGACGATCATCGTCTGCGTGCGCTTGTTGCTGCGGGTGCGGTAGCCCTTGGTCAGGGTGTTCCACGGCGACACCTGCGGCTGGCCTTCGCCAGTGCGGCCTTCGCCACCGCCGTGCGGGTGGTCGACAGGGTTCATGGCCACGCCGCGAACGGTCGGGCGGATGCCCTTCCAGCGGATGGCGCCGGCCTTGCCGTACTGGCGCAGGCTGTGCTCTTCGTTGCTCACTTCACCGATGGTGGCGCGGCAGTCAATGTGGATCTTGCGCACTTCACCCGAACGCAGCCGCAGCTGCGCGTAGATGCCTTCGCGGGCCATCAGTGTGACGCTGGCGCCAGCAGAACGCGCGATCAGCGCGCCCTTGCCGGGCAGCAACTCGACGCAATGCACGATGGAGCCAACCGGGATGTTGCGGATGGGCAGCGTGTTGCCGGCCTTGATCGGCGCCTCGGCACCGCTCAGCAGCTTGGCGCCCACTTCCAGGCCACGCGGGGCGATGATGTAGCGGCGCTCACCATCGGCGTACACCACCAGGGCGATGTGGGCAGTGCGGTTCGGGTCGTACTCGATCGTCTCGACCTTGGCCGGAATGCCGTCCTTGTTGCGCACGAAGTCGACCACACGGTAGTGGTGCTTGTGGCCACCGCCCTTGTGGCGGACCGTGATGTGGCCGTTGTTGTTGCGGCCGGAATTCTGCTTCTGCGGCTCGAGCAATGATGCCTCGGGCGCGCCCTTGTGCAGGTGCTTGTGCACCACCTTGACCACGGCACGGCGGCCGGGTGAGGTGGGTTTGACTTTGACGACGGCCATGGTTTACGAGGCCTCCCCGGAGAAGTTGAGCTCCTGGCCCGGCTTCAACGACACATCCGCCTTGCGTGCATGGTCGCGGCGGCCAATGAGGCCACCGACTCGCAGGGTCTTGGCCTTCTTCTTGACCACCGACACTCCCTCCACTTCGCCCATGAACTGCAGCTCGACGGCGGCCTTGATCTCGGGCTTGGTGGCATCACGCAGCACCTTGAACATCACTTGGTTGTGCTTTTCGGCCACGCTGGTGGCCTTTTCGGACACGATGGGCGCCACCAGCACCTGGGCCAGACGGGCCTCGGTGAACTTCAAATTCATTGCACCGTGGCTCATGCGAACATCTCCTTGAGCTGCTCGATCGCGGCCTTGGTCACCAGCACCTTCTTGTAGAAGACCAGCGACAGCGGATCGGCGTAACGCGGCTCGATCACCA
>JANNFE010000377.1:0-3763 GCA_031379415.1 Betaproteobacteria bacterium
GCCGCCGAAGAAGACCCACAGCACCTCGGGCTTGTCGACCTGGCCGGCGTAGCGGTTCTTGATCGTGATCTCGTCGCTGGGCGGCATGCCGGAGACGGGGCGCGCCAGCGCCGGGCTGCCCTCGCCGATCTTCGGCCCGCCGTCGCCGACGACGAAGGGCACGGCCTTCTGGGTCTGGCCATGCAGGGCGACACCGAAGCTGCCGATCGCCACGCCCTGCTGTGCCAGGCTGCGCGGCAGCACCGCCGAAGGCACACGCAAGGGGTTGGGGTAGCGACGCTGGTCGGCGATGTCGGCCACGTTCTTGTCCACCAGCGAGGTGGGCGAGACGTAGAAACCCGAGCCGTCCTTCTGCAGCAGCGGCTTCACGCCGCGGATGGTGCGGCCGGCGATCTTCACCGAGCCCTCGGCGGCCACGCCGTACCACTCCACCGCACCGACGCTCGGATCCATCCACCCAGCGGCAGCGATCTTCGCCATGTCGGTCATGAACTTGCCGGTGCAGTTGGCGGGCGGATCGGAGCCTTCGTAGGAGCTGCCGTCGGGCAGCCAGATGCGCGCGCCGACGCACGGGTGCAGCACGGCGCCGGCCTCGCGGTTGCGCGGGTGGTAGGCCTTGCCATAACCGTCGATGTTGATGTTCATGCCCGAGAACGCGGCGATGCCGCCATCGGTCAGCTTCCAGGCCTTGACGCTCTTGCCGCCGACGTTGGGCAGCGGCGCACCGCTGCAGGCATTGCCATCGGCAGCCAGCGTGGCGCCGCTGGCGGCGAGCAGCAGCGCCGCTGCCAGTGCCGGGAATCGGGGCAATGCGTGCATGGGTGTTCCTGGCCGGTGTGGGCGTGTGGACGTCGGCATTCTGCACGGCGCCCTTCGGTGGGTGTCTCGGGGCGGTAGTCACATGCAATTTGGCGAAGCAGCTTCGCCTATGGAAGAGGGCGCACCTTCCGTATCCTGTGCTTCTGATTCATTAAATGTAGTAGTTATTTCATCTGACTGGCGTATGCTTCACACATGTGGAGCGTGCTCTTCCTCACCCTGCCGACGCAGCCGGGCGCCGTGCGTCTGCGCATCTGGCGCGCGCTCAAGACCTTGGGTTGCGAATCGTTGCGCGATGGTGTCTATGTCCTGCCCGAGTCCCAAGCCGCCTTGTTCGACCCCTTGTTGACCGAGGTGCGGGCGCACGGTGGCCAGGCCAGCGTGCTCGAGTTGTCGACGCGCGACGAGGCCCAGCGTTCCGCGGTGCTGGCACTCTTCGACCGCGCCGAGGCCTACAGCCAGTGGCGCATGGAGGCGCAGTCATTGGCCGCCGCGCTGCCTGCACTGGAAGAGACCGAGGCTCGGCGGCGCTGGCGCGGCACGTCCGAGGCCCTGCAGACGCTCCGGCGCATCGACTACTACCCGGGCGCCGCCGCCGAGCAAGCGCAGGCCGAGCTCGACGCGCTGCGCCAGGCGCTGGATGCGCGCTACTCGCGTGGTGAGCCGGTGGCGCGGGCGCCGCACGGCATTCCACGCCTGGACCCGCGCCAGTTCAAGGGCAAGCGCTGGGCCACCCGCGCGCGGCCTTGGGTCGATCGCCTGGCTTGCGCCTGGTTGATCCGCCGCTTCATCGACACCGAGGCGCGCTTCCTCTGGCTGGCCGACCCGGCGGGATCGACCCCCGCACCGCGCGGTGCCCTGGGCTTCGACTACGACGGCGCGCGCTTCACGCACGTCGGCTCGCGCGTCAGCTTCGAGGTGCTGGCAGCCAGCTTCGGCCTGGAAGCAGACCCGCGGCTGCAGCGCGTCGCGCGTGCCGTGCACTTCCTGGACATCGGCGGCATCCCGGTGCCCGAGGCTGCCGGGCTGGAGGCCGTGCTGGCCGGCCTGCGCGAGGTCCATGCCGACGATGACCCGCTGAGCCTGGCGGCTGCGGCGGTGTTCGACGCGCTGTATGCCGCACCGGGAGCACCGACATGAACACCGTCACCCCGCCGGCCACCGAAGTGCCCGCCGCCGCGACTGCCGCACCCGCGGCTGTGAGCTTCGCCGAGGCCTTGCGCTTCTGGCTCAGGCTTGGCTTCATCAGCTTCGGCGGGCCGGCCGGGCAGATCGCGATCATGCACACCGAGTTGGTGGAGCGGCGGCGCTGGATCAGCGAGCAGCGTTTCCTGCACGCGCTGAACTACTGCATGCTGCTGCCCGGCCCAGAGGCGCAGCAGCTCGCCACCTACATCGGCTGGCTGATGCACCGCACCTGGGGCGGCATCGTGGCCGGCGCGCTGTTCGTGCTGCCTTCGCTGTTCATCCTGATCGCGCTGTCGTGGATCTACCTGCGCTTTGGCGATGTGCCGTGGGTGGCTGGCATCTTCTTCGGGCTCAAGCCTGCGGTGACGGCGCTGGTGCTGCACGCAGCGCTCCGCTTCGGCACGCGGGCACTGAAGAACCGCTGGATGTGGGGCATCGCGGCGGCCTCGTTCATCGCCATCTTTGCCTTCGACACGCCGTTCCCGGCCATCGTGCTGGCAGCGGCGCTGATCGGCCACTTCGGCGCGCGCCGCTGGCCGCAGCTGTTCGCACTCGGCGGCGGCCACGGCAGTGCCCAAGCCAGCTACGGGCCGGCGCTGATCGACGACCACACGCCAACGCCGCCGCACGCGCGCTTCTCGCGCAGCCACCTGGCCAAGGTGCTGGCCGTCGGCCTGGGCCTGTGGTTGCTGGCGATGGCGGCGCTGCTCACCTTCAACGGCCTGCAAGGCACGCTGACGCAGATGGGCTGGTTCTTCACCAAGGCGGCGCTGCTCACCTTCGGCGGCGCGTATGCCGTGCTGCCCTATGTGTACCAGGGTGCGGTCGAAACGCATCAGTGGCTGAGTGGCCCGCAGATGATCGACGGCTTGGCTCTCGGCGAGACGACACCCGGGCCGCTGATCATGGTGGTGGCCTTCGTCGGCTTCGTCGGCGGCTGGCTGAAGCAGGCCCTGGGGCCTGATGCGCTGTTCCTCGGCGGCGCCTTGGCCGCCACCGTGGTCACCTTCTTCACTTTCCTGCCGTCCTTCGTCTTCATCCTGGCCGGCGGCCCGGTGGTCGAGGCCACGCACGGCAAGCTGGGCTACACGGCGCCGCTGTCGGCGATCACCGCTGCCGTGGTGGGCGTGATCCTGAACCTCGCCATGTTCTTCGCGTACCACGTGTTCTGGCCGCAGGGCTTCGGCGGGCGCTTCGACGGGCTGTCGGCCGTCATTGCCGTGGGTGCCGCTGTGGCCCTGTTCCGTTTCAAGGTCGGCGTCCTGCCGCTGCTCGGCGCCTGCGCAGCCGTCGGGCTGGCGGCGTCCTGGCTCGTTCCCCTGCTGCGTTGAAGGAGTTTCCATGGATGCACGCCTGCAAGACCTGCCGTTCGACCCCGCCGCGCTGCACCGCTTGTCGCCCGGCTTGATCACCAGCCACCACCAGAACAACTACGGCGGTGCGGTGAAGCGGCTGAATGCGATCCGCGCCCAGCTCTCGTCGACGGCGTTCGCGGCGGCGCCTGGTTTCGAGCTCAACGGCTTGAAGCGCGAGGAATTGATCGCCACCAACTCGATGCTGCTGCACGAGCTGTACTTCGCCAGCCTCGGCGGCGACGGCGTGCCGATGGAGCCGGCCATGAAGCTGGCGCTGGATGCCAACTTCGGCAGCGCCCTGCGCTGGCGTGAAGAGTTCATCGCCATGGGCAAAGCCCTGGGCGGCGGCTCGGGCTGGGTGCTGCTGGTGTTCCAGCCGCGCGAGGGCACGCTCGTCAATC
>JANNFE010000407.1:0-4136 GCA_031379415.1 Betaproteobacteria bacterium
ACCACCCGCTGATGGCCGGCATGTGCGGCCTGCAGACGAGCCACCGCTACGGCAACGCCACCATGCTGGCCAGCGACTTCGTGCTGGGCATCGGCAACCGCTGGGCCAACCGCCATACCGGCAGCGTCGAGACCTACACGAAGGGCCGCAGCTTCGTGCACGTCGACATCGAACCGCAACAGATCGGCCGCGTCTTCACGCCCGACTTCGGCATCGTGTCGGACGCCAAGATCGCGCTCGAGCTGTTCGTCGCAGTGGCGCGCGAGCGCAAGGCCGTCGGCGCCTTGAAGGACCGCAGCGACTGGGTCTTCCGCTGCCAGGAGCGCAAGCGCCTGATGCACCGCAAGACGCACTTCGAGCAGATTCCCATCAAGCCGCAGCGCGTGTATGAAGAGATGAACCGCGCCTTCGGCCGCGACACCGTCTACGTCACGACCATCGGCCTCTCCCAGATCGCGGGCGCGCAGTTCCTGCATGTCTTCGAGCCACGGCAATGGATCAACTGCGGTCAGGCCGGCCCGCTGGGCTGGACGCTGCCGGCCGCCTTGGGCGTGGCGGCCAGCGACCCCACCAAGACCGTGGTCGGCCTGTGCGGCGACTACGACTTCCAGTTCCTCATCGAAGAGCTGGCGGTGGGCGCGCAATTCAAGCTGCCGCTGGTGGTGGTGCTGGTGAACAACAGCTACCTGGGCCTCATCCGCCAGAGCCAGCGTGGCTTCGAGATGGACTTCTGCGTGCAGCTGGCCTTCGACAACATCAACGTCGACGATGCGTCGCTCAAGGGTTACGGCATGGACCACGCCAAGGTCGTGGAAGGCATGGGCTGCAAGGCGCTGCGCGTCACCGACCCGGCGAAGATCGAAGCGGCTCTGGTGCAGGCCAAGGCCATGACGCACGAGCTGCGCGTGCCGGTGGTGGTGGAGGTGATCCTGGAGAAGGTAACCAACATCGCCATGGGCACCGAGATCGACAAGGTCAACGAGTTTGAGGACATCGACTGCCGCCACCCCGAAGGCCTGAAGGGCCTGGAGATGGCGGGGCTGCTGGAGTAGAGCCCGGCCGTGAGGCTCAGTCGTGAAGCTCAGTCGTGAAGTTCAGTCGGAACCGGGAATGCGCGCCGGGTTGAGTTCCACCTTGTGCACGCGCTTCTTGCGGCCCCGGATGTTGAGCATCTCCACCGCCAGGCTGAAGGCCATGCCGAAGTAGACGTAGCCCTTGGGCACGTGGTGGCCGAAGCCCTCGGCCACCAGCACCACGCCCACCACGACCAGGAAGGACAGCGCCAGCATCTTGATGGTCGGATGATCGGAAACAAAGCGGCCGATCGGCCCCGCGAAGACCATCATCATGCCCACCGAGGCCACTACCGCGGCGATCATGATGCGCACGTCGTCCACCATGCCGACGGCGGTGATGATGCTGTCGAGCGAGAACACGAGGTCGATGATCATGATCTGCACGATGATGGCCGTGAAGGTGGCCTTCACCGCCTTCGAGGTGTGGCTCTCTTCTTCGCCTTCCAGCGACTGGTGGATCTCGCCGGTGCTCTTCCAGATGAGGAACAGCCCGCCGGCAATGAGGATGAGGTCGCGGCCCGAGATGTCCTGCCCGAACACCGTGAACAAAGGCTCCACCAGGCCCACGATCCAGGCCAGCACCAGCAGCAGGCCGATGCGCATGAACATGGCCATGAACAGGCCGATCCGGCGCGCGAACTCTTGCCGCGCCTTGGGCAGCTTGTCGACCAGGATCGAGATGAAGATGATGTTGTCGATGCCGAGCACGAGCTCGAGCGCGGTCAGGGTCGCGAAGGCGATCCATGCCTGTGGACTGGAAAGGAGTTCGATCATGTTGTGCCCTCGAAGACCGCGCCCTGGGGGCCGGCAAGTGCCGGTTCTAGCGTCCGGCGACGGGCCGCGATCATAGGAGCCCCCCCGGTCAAGCCCATGGGGAAACCCCGTATCCCCCAGTTCCGCCGGGGCCACGCCGGCCCCCCACGACCAACCACCCTCCTGGAGACCAGACGCCATGCCTCGTTTTGCCGCCAACCTGTCGATGATGTTCTGCGAGGTGCCGCTGTTGCAGCGCTTCGAACGCGCCGCGCGCGCCGGCTTCGCCACCGTGGAACTGCAGTTCCCCTACGAGGCCCCGGCCGCGGCGCTGCGCGAGCAGCTGCAGGCCCATCGGCAGACCATGGTGCTGCACAACCTGCCCGCCGGTGACTGGGCCGCCGGTGAGCGCGGCATTGCCTGCCATCCCGAGCGCATGGCCGAGTTCCGCGACGGCGTGGCGCGCGCCATCGACTACGCGCGCACCCTCGGCGTGTCGCAGCTCAACTGCCTGGCCGGCAAGGCGCCCGCCGGCGTGGACGCGGCCACGCTGCGCAGCACCTTCGTGGACAACCTGCGCTACGCTGCCGCGGCGCTGAAAGACGCCGGGCTCAAGCTGCTCATCGAGCCCATCAACAATTACGACATCCCCGGCTTCTTCCTCAACCGCACGCAAATGGCCATCGACATCCTGGACGAAGTGGGTGCCGACAACGCCTACGTGCAGTACGACATCTACCACGCGCAGCGCTACGAAGGCGAGCTGGCGGCGACGATGAGCAAGCACCTGGCACGCATCGGCCACATCCAGGTCGCCGACAACCCGGGCCGCAACGAACCCGGCACGGGCGAGATCAACTACCCCTTCCTCTTCGCGCACCTCGACCGCATCGGCTACACGGGCTGGATAGGCTGCGAGTACAAGCCCGCGGGCGTCACCGAGGCCGGCCTGGCCTGGCTGGAGCGGGCCCGTCGCGAGCAGGGCGCCACCACCTGAACACAAGGACACGGAACATGAAACTCGGATTCATCGGTTTGGGCATCATGGGCACGCCCATGGCCGGCCACCTGCGCGCCGCCGGGCACGAACTCTTCGTCACCACGCGCAGCAAGCTGCCGCAGGCCCTGCTGGACGCCGGTGCGACGGCCTGCGCCAGCGCACGCGAGGTGGCGCGCGCCGCCGACGTGATCTTCACCATGGTGCCCGACACGCCCGACGTGGAAGCGGTGCTGTTCGGCGACAACGGCGTGGCCTCGGGCTTGAGCGCGGGCAAGACGGTGGTCGACATGAGCAGCATCTCGCCCATCGCCACCAAGACCTTCGCGCAGAAGATCACCGCGCTGGGCTGCGAGTACCTCGACGCGCCAGTGAGCGGCGGTGAAGTGGGTGCCAAGGCGGCCAGCCTGACCATCATGGTCGGTGGCACCGAAGCCGGCTTCGCCCAGGTGCTGCCGCTGCTGCAGCTGATGGGCAAGAACATCACCCACGTCGGCGGCCATGGTGACGGCCAGACCACCAAGGTGGCCAACCAGATCATCGTGGCGCTGAACATCGCCGCCGTGGGCGAGGCGCTGGTCTTCGCCAGCAAGGCCGGCGCCGACCCGGCCAAGGTGCGCCAGGCGCTGATGGGCGGCTTCGCCAGCAGCCGCATCCTGGAAGTGCATGGCGAACGCATGATCAAGCGCACCTTCAACCCGGGCTTCCGCATCGCGCTGCACCAGAAGGACCTGAACCTGGCGCTGCAAGGTGCCAAGAGCCTGGGCGTGAGCCTGCCGCAGACCGCCGGTGCGGCGCAACTGATGCAGGCCTGCGCGGCGCAGGGCTGGGACCAGATGGACCATTCGGCGCTGGTGAAGGCGCTGGAACTGCTGGCGGCGCACCCTGTGGCGGAGTGACGTGGCGCCACAAGCGCTTCGGCCATGCCTGTGCAGGACACACGCAAATGAAGGGGCGGTGAGCATGGACCTGTGGTGCGTGCCGGCAAGAAACCGGAGGCGCAGGCCCTGCTCACCGACAAGCTGCGTCCGGCCCAGCTGACCTACTTCAAGGCCGTGGATGCGCTGAATGACTTCCAGATCGAACTGGGCGCCAAGGCCGTCGAAGACGGCAACAAGGCTCATGAGTCCGACTAGGCCGTGATGTTCGGCCTGCTGGGCTGATGGTGGCGCTATCGGCCCTGTTCGGCTGGTTCATCGCCCGTTGCATCGTGAACCCGCTGCAGCGCGCCGTGCACAGCGCCTGGCGCATTGTCGAAGGCGACCTGCGCGTGGTGGTGGTGGCCGAAGGCTGCGATGAAACTGCCAAGC
>JANNFE010000413.1:0-3410 GCA_031379415.1 Betaproteobacteria bacterium
TGGTGTGGTGTTCGTAGATCGCGCTGCCGGCACCCAGGCGCGGCGCGAACTCGCGCTGCTTGTCGCTGCTGGCGTGGCTGCTGCGGTAGACGGCCAGCAGGTCTTCATGGCGCGTGAGCAGCACGCTGTCCGGGCCCAGCGCATGCACGGGCGAGAAGCGGCGCAGCGCGTCGTAGACCGGGTAGGGGTCGTCGATGAAGCCCGGCGGTGGCGAGCTGAGGCTGAAGGCCAGGGCCGGCAAGGCGTCGTCCATGGCCGCATGCTAGTACGCCGCCCTGCCGAACCTAACTTCAGCAGGTAGGCTTGCGGCCCCGCCCGTCCGAGGAGCCAGCGATGTCCGACCGACCAACCATGGCACCCGTCATCCGCGTCGGCGTGGGCGGCTGGACCTTCGAGCCCTGGCGCGACAACTTCTATCCGCCCGGCTGGCCGCAGGCTCGCGAGCTCGAATATGCCAGCCGCCAGCTCACCACCATCGAAGTCAACGGCACCTACTACAGCCTGCAGAAGCCCGCCACCTTCGCCAGATGGCGCAGCGAGACGCCCGATGACTTCGTGTTCTGCCTCAAGGCTTCACGCTTTGCCACCAACCGGCGTGTGCTGGCCGAGGCCGGGGACTCGATCCAGCGCTTCGTGGCCAGCGGCATCACCGAACTGGGCCCCAAGCTCGGCCCCATCGTGTGGCAGCTGGCGCCGACCAAACGCTTCGACCCGGCCGACCTGGAAGCCTTCATGCAGTGCCTGCCCGCACAGGCGGCAGGCTTGCCCCTGCGGCATGTGCTGGATGTGCGCCACGACAGCTTCAGAAGCAGCGACTACCTGAAACTGGCGCGCCGCTACGGCGTGGCCACGGTGTTCACCGATTCCGATGACTACCCGCCCATCCCCGACCTCACGGGCCCCTTCGTGTACACCCGACTGATGCGCACGCAGCCTGACCTGGCCGAGGGCTGCACGCCCCAGGTGCTGGACCAGTTGGCCGCATGTGCGCTGGCCTGGCGCGAAGGGCATGAACCCGCTGGCCTGCCGCGCATCGAGCCGGCACCGCCGCCCACCGCCGCGCGCGACGTGTTCATGTTCTTCATCAGCGGCGCCAAGGAAAAGGCGCCGGCAGCGGCCATGGCCTTGCTGCGGCGCCTTTGAACCTCGGCCCCTGGAACTCTTCAGCCGCGGACTGCCGCGTCACCCTTGGCGCGGAACTCGTTCATCCGCTGCCAGGCATCCTTGACCGCAGGGCGGGCGCGGTCCCAGGACAGGTCGGACTGGCCGCGCATCGCGTTCCAGTCCTGCGCCAGTTCGGGCTCGATCAGCTCGAAGGCCCGGCCTTCGAAGCGGCCGAAGGCCGAGACGCCATAGCCGTAGGCCGGACCGTAGTTGTCGTAGCTCGCGTCGGCTTCGACATAGGGGCGGCCGCGGTATTCCTGGCGCCAGTAGGCGTCTTCGGTGGTCGGGTCGATGTTCTCGGCCAGGCCCTTGCCGGTCAGGCCCCCCAGCGTGGCGCCGATGGCCATGCCGATGACGGTCCCCACCGGCCCGACCACGCTGCCAGCGGCCGCCCCAGCGAGCACCGCGCCGATGGTGGCACCCACGCCGGTGCCGATGGGATGGGCACCCGGCTCGCCACTGAGCGGGTCGAGGTTTTCATTGCTGGTCATGACTTTGCTGTCCATACATCGCTCCAGAGTTGTTGGGGATGCCCGCCATGGCATCGAGCACACACTTTGCCGCCAGGGCCTGGGCGATGAAAGGTGCCGGCAGGCCCTCGGCGGGTCGGCCACTGCCCCGACAGGCCGTGGGAAAGCGCCGACACGGACTGCGGCTGCCGGTGGCGCGTTCATCGCGCGCGGCGGGAAAGCTCGGCTGGTAAGCTGGCGCCCATGTTCACTGGCATCGTTCAGGGCCTCGCCACCGTCAGCGCCATCACCGACCGCCCTGGCCTGCGCAGCTTCACGCTCGGCTTCCCAGCGGGCTTCTGCGACGGCCTGGCCATCGGCGCGAGCGTGGCGGTGGACGGTGTCTGCCTGACCGTCACCACACTGCGTGGCGCGAACCAGGCCGACTTCGACGTCATGCAGCAGAGCCTGGCGCTCACCACGCTGGGCACGCTGGCGCCGGGATCGCCCATCAACGTGGAACGGGCGGCCCGCGACGGCGCCGAGATCGGCGGCCACCCGCTGTCGGGCCACATCGACTTCCAGGCGAAGGTGTCGCAGGTGCGCCGGCCCGAGAACAACCACGTGCTGCGCATCGCCGTGCCGGCACCGTGGATGCGCTATGTCTTCGCCAAGGGCTACATCGCCGTCAACGGCGCCAGCCTGACGGTGGCCGAAGCACGGCGCGAGCGTGACGGTTCGGGCTGGTTCGAGGTCTGGCTGATCCCCGAGACGCTGCGCATGACGACCTTCGCCGACAAGGGCGAAGACGCGGCCCTGAACATCGAGATCGAACGCCAGACCCAGGTCTTCGTCGACACCGTGCGCAGCGCCATCGACGAACGCCTGGGCCCGCTGCTGCCGGCGCTGGAGACGCTGCTGCGCGAGCGGGGGCAGTCGCTGGACGACATGGCGCGGCCACCGGCCCTGCCGCTGGATTGAAGGAGCCGCGATGAGCCTGTTGACCCGGCGCAGCGTGCTGGCGGCCGGCGCCGCGCCGCTGTTCATCCGCCATGCCCGCGCCGCCGAGCAAGCGCGCTTCGCTCTGGGCCTGGCTTCGGGCCAACCGCAAGCCACCAGCGTGGTGCTGTGGACGATGTTGACGGGGCCTGACCTGCCGGCTGAAGTGAGCGTGGCCTGGGAGCTTGCCGAAGACGAAGCCTTCACCCGCATCGCGGCACGCGGCAGCGAGACCGCGCGCGCTGCCGAAGCGCACAGCGTGCACGCCGAGCCCGCCGGCCTGCAGCCGGCGCGCGGCTACTTCTACCGCTTCAGCGCCCTGGGCCAGCGCAGCGCTGCGGGCCGCACGCGCACGGCACCAGCGCCCGACGCCGCGGTGGCGCGGCTGGACTTCGCCATCGCCAGCTGCCAGCGCTGGGACCACGGGCACTATGCGGCCTGGCGCGACATCGCCGCGCAGCCGCTCGACCTGGTGCTGTTCCTGGGCGACTACATCTACGAATACGGCTCGCTCACCAGCCCCGTCGACGCCGTGCGCCGCCATGAAGGCGGCAAGCTGCGCACGCTGCCCGACTACCGCGCGCGCTACGCCCAGTACAAGGCCGACGCCGCGCTGCAGGCCGCACACGCCGCGGCGCCCTGGCTCCTGGTGTGGGACGACCACGAGGTCGACAACGACTACGCTGGCACGCAGGGCCAGGACCTGCAGTTCAACTTCGCGGCCCAGCGCGCGGCGGCCTACCAGGCGTATTGGGAGCACATGCCGCTGCCCAAGGCGGCACGGCCGCTCGACGGCGC
>JANNFE010000010.1:0-5567 GCA_031379415.1 Betaproteobacteria bacterium
TGGCACCAGCCGCACCGTCAAGGCGGGGCCGATGCAGATCGTGCTGAAGCGGACCACCCCACGCCAGATGGCCGCGGCAGGGCGTACCAGCGGTCTGGTGATCCAGGCCCTGCGCAGCCTTGGGCCTGAGCACGTGACACCACAAAGACTCGACAAGCTCATGCGCAGCATTCCCGCCGCCGAACGTCGCACCTTGCTGGATGACCTGAGCCTGGCGCCAGGGTGGATGCAGCCCACCCTGCGGGCATTGGCTACGGACGGGTAGTCGCGATGGCCAGGCTCGCTTCGCAGTTCGTATCGCTCCCACCCGAGCGACGGGCGCTCGCGTTCACGCAGACGGCCGCGCGCATGGCAGTGTCGAGCGTGATGGTCGAGAAAGACTTCTGGGTCAGCTGGTTGCTGGGGCTGCTCTTCGCGGACCCTGCCCTGGCGCCCCATCTCGTGTTCAAGGGCGGCACGTCCCTGTCCAAGGTCTATGGCGTGATCGACCGCTTCTCCGAGGACATCGACCTGTCGATGTCGCCAGCCTTCGTGGGCGCCGACGAATCGGTCTTCGCCGCGATGAAGACCCGAACCCGGCGAGACGCAGCGCTGGCACAGATGCAGGCTCAGTGCGGTGAGCAGACCCGCAACGTGCTGATGCCGCGGCTCGAACAGGCCATCGTCGAACACCTCGGTCGCCACTCCGCAGCCGCATCATGGCTGCGCTATGAGGACGATGCGGTCGCGCGCTCGCCGGTGGTGCACTTCGAGTACCCGACGGCGTCCGAGGCCGGCTTCGACTACCTGCGCCGCGAAGTGAAGCTCGAACTGGGGGCCCTCACCGACCAGCGGCCCACTGAGCAGCATGCGGTGCGTCCGTGGGTCGTCGATGACTTCCCGGCCGCCTTCCCCGATTGGCAGTGCCAGGTGACCGCGCTCGAGCTGGCGCGCACGTTCTGGGAAAAGGCCACCATCCTGCACGCGGAGCACCATCGTCCTGCCGATCAGGCCACGCCCGATCGCTATGCGAGGCACTACGCCGACATGGAGCGCTTGCTTCGCCACCCCGACGCCAACGCGATGCTTGCAGACCATGCGCTGTGCGCGCGTGTCGTCGAGTGGAAGAGCCGGGTGTTTGCGCGCCAGTGGGCGCGCTACGACCTAGCCGCGCCAGGCACGCTTCGATTGCTGCCTGCCGACGCGCGCCTCGCCGCCCTGGCGCGCGACTACGCGCAGATGCGCGCCATGTTCATCGCGTCGCCGCCCGAGTTCGAGGCCGTGCTGGCCCGCCTCGCCGAGGCAGAGCGCATGTTGAACGCCTCCGGCGCCACTTGAACACCGTGACGCGATCCGTGACATCCGAGGTGAGCAGCGTTCGCCCCAAAACTGGCACCAGACTGGCACCAGCTCAACAGCGACCCCTATAAGTTAGTATCCGCTATCGCAAAAACACCAGTAAAAATGGTAGGCCGTGTTGGACTTGAACCAACGACCAAAGGATTATGAGTCCTCTGCTCTGACCAACTGAGCTAACGGCCCCCTGCGAGGGGCGCATTCTAGGAGCCAGGCCGGCGCCGGCCCGGGCTCATTTCACCGACAGCGCGTGACCCACCAGTCGCGACGTGATGTCGACGATCTGGATCATGCGGTCGTAGGCCATGCGCGTGGGGCCGATGACGCCCAGCGTGCCGACGATGCGGCCGTCCACTTCGTACGGCGCGGTGACGACGCTCAACTCCTCGAAGGGCACGACGCGGCTCTCACCGCCGATGTAGATGCGCACGCCCTCGGCGCGGCTGCTCACTTCCAGCAGGCGCATGAGCTCGGTCTTCTGTTCGAACACGTCGAACAGGCGGCGCAGGCTGCCCATGTCGTTGCCGAAGTCCTGCACGGTGAGCAGGTTGCGTTCGCCCGACACGATGACGTTGTCTGTCGCTTCGGCCAGCACCTCGCTGCCGGCCTGCACCGCGGCCTGCATCAGCGCGGCGATCTCCACGCGCAGCGCGTCGATCTCGTGCTTGAGCCTTTCACGCACCTCTTCGATGGTCAGGCCGGCGTAGTGCGCGTTCAGGAAGTTGGTGGCCTCGACCAGCTCGCTTTGCGTGTGGTCGCGCGCGGTGAAGATGACGCGGTTCTGCACATCGCCGTCGGGCGCCACCAGGATGACCAGCACGCGCCGTTCGCCCAGGCGCAGGAACTCGATGTGGTGGAAGACGCTGGCCTTGCGCGGCGCCGTGACCACGCCGACGAAGTTGCTGAGGTTGCTCAGCAGGCTCGCGGCCTGCGCGATGACGCGCTGCGGTTGATCCGGGTGCAGCTGCGCGCTGGCGGCGGCCATGTCGGCCGGCATCGGGTGCAGGTCGTCCAGCGCGTAGGGGCGCGCGGTGAGCATGGTGTCGACGAACAGCCGGTAGCCGCGCGCCGTGGGGATGCGCCCGGCGCGGGTGTGCGGGCTGGCGATGAGGCCCAGCTCTTCCAGGTCGGCCATGACGTTGCGGATGGTGGCCGGCGAGAGGTCCAGGCCCGAGGTGCGCGACAGCGTGCGCGAGCCCACGGGTGTGCCGTCGGCGATGTATCGCTCCACCAGGGCCTTCAGCAGGGTTCGGGCACGGTCGTCCAGCATGGCTGCATTGTAAGAACGTGCACCCGCCAGCCGTGCGGCTGCAAGGGGCCCTATGGTGTAATGAGCCGCATGCCTTCAGGCTTTCGTCATGCGGCAATCGTGGGCAAGTACCAGGCGCGGGGCATACGCCCGGTGCTGGAGGAGATCGCCTACTTCCTGATGGCGCAGGGCCTGGAGGTCAGCTTCGAGCGCGACACCGCCGCCGCCACTGGCGTGACCGACTTCGACGCGCTCTCGCCCGCCGAGATGGGCCAGCGCTGCGACCTGGCCGTGGTGGTGGGCGGTGACGGCACCATGCTCGGCATCGCGCGTGAGCTGTCGCGCTGGAACCTGCCGCTGGTGGGCATCAACCAGGGCCGCCTGGGCTTCATCACCGACATCCCCATCGGCCAGTACAAGGAAGCGCTGGCGCCGATGATCGCCGGCGACTACGAGGAAGAGCAGCGCAGCATGCTCGAAGGCGACGTGCGGCGCGACGGCGAGATCATCTTCGAAGGCCTGTCGCTGAACGACGTGGTGGTCAGCCGCGGCGCTTCGGCCAGCATGGTGGAGCTGCGTGTCGATGTCGACGACGAATTCGTGGCCAACATCCGCGCCGACGGCCTGATCGTCGGCTCGCCCACCGGCAGCACGGCCTATGCGCTGTCGGCCGGCGGGCCCATCCTGCACCCGGGCATTGCCGGCTGGGTGGTGGTGCCGATCGCCAGCCACACGCTGAGCAACCGCCCCATCGTGCTGCCCGACCGCGGCGAGGTGCGCATCGGCATCGTGGCCGGCAAAGATGTGTCGGCCAACTTCGACATGCACAACCTGGCCAGCCTGCTGCTGGGCGACCAGGTGCGCGTGCGGCGCTCGGCCTTCAAGGTGCGCTTCCTGCACCCGCGCGGCTGGAGCTACTACGCCACCCTCAGGCGCAAGCTGCGCTGGTACGAAGGCGTGGTTTAGCCATGTTGCGTCGCCTGGTCCTGCGCGACGTGGTCATCGTCGCCGAACTCGACATCGAACTGGGCGCCGGCTTCACTGTGCTGACCGGCGAGACGGGTGCCGGCAAGTCCATCCTCATCGACGCGCTGCAACTGGCGCTGGGCCAGCGTGCCGACGTGGCGCTGGTGCGCGAAGGCGCGGCGCGGGCCGAAGTCGGCGCCGAGTTCGACAGCCCGCCGTCGCTGGCCGCCTGGCTGGACGAAGGCGGGTACAGCGCCGACGGCCCCTTGCTGCTGCGCCGCACGGTGGACACGGCCGGCAAGAGCCGCGCCTGGATCAACGGCAGCCCGGCCACGGTGGCGCAGCTGCGCGAGGCCGCCGAACATCTGGTCGACATCCACGGCCAACATGCCTGGCAGAGCCTGACGCGGCCGGCCGCCGTGCGCGCCCTGCTCGACACGCAGGCCGGCGCCGACACCACGGCCTTGTCGACGGCCTGGCAACAGTGGCGCGACGCACAGGCGCGGCTGGCCGACGCACGCGGCCAGCGCGACACGCTGGAGCGCGAGCGCGAGCGCCTGGCCTGGCAGGTGGCTGAACTGGCCAAGCTGTCACCGGCCGAAGGCGAGTGGGACATCCTGAACGCCGAGCACCAGCGGCTGGCCCACGGCCAGGCGCTGCTCGACGGTGCGCGCCTGGCGCTGGACGCCATTGCCGAAGACGAGCGCAGCGCCGACGTGCTGAGTTCGCGTGCCATCGCCGCCTTGGAAGACGTGCAGCGCTACGACGCCGAACTGGCCGCCGTGGTCGACGTGCTGCGCACTGCGCAGGCCCAGCTGGAAGACGCGGCACACACCCTGCACGCCTACCTGGGCCACCGCGAGCCCGACCCCGAACGCCTGGCCGAGCTGGACGGGCGCATCGGCGCCTGGGTCTCGCAGGCGCGCCGCTACCGCCGCGCGCCGAACGAACTGCCGGCGCTGCTGGCCGGCTGGGTGGCTGAACTGAAGAGCCTGGATGCCGCGACCGACCTGGAGGGTCTGGAGTCACACGTGGCGGCCGCGGAAGCAGCCTTCCGCACCGAGGCCGCGCGCATCGGCAAACAACGCAAGAAGGCTGCGCCCGTGCTCTCGGCCGCGGTTACACAGGTCATGCAGCAGCTCGGCATGGCCGGCGGGCGTTTCGAGGTGGCCTTGCTGCCGCTGGACGAGCCGCAGTCTTTCGGCCTGGAAGCCGTGGAATTCCGCGTCGCCGGCCATGCCGGCAGCACGCCGCGCCCGCTGGCCAAGGTGGCTTCGGGCGGCGAGCTGTCGCGCCTGGCGCTGGCGATCGCCGTCACGACCGCCGCGAAGGACCCGCAAGGTGTGGCCACGCTCATCTTCGACGAGATCGACGCCGGCGTTGGCGGCACCGTGGCCGACAGCGTCGGCAGGCTGATGAAGCAGCTGGGCCGCAGCGCGCAGGTGCTGGCCGTCACCCACCTGGCGCAGGTGGCAGCCTGCGCCGATGGGCACTTCGTCGTCAGCAAGGCGCTGCGCGGCAAGCAGACGCTGTCGGACATCGGGGCCGTGGAAGGCGAGGCGCGCGTCGCCGAAGTGGCGCGCATGCTGGGCGGTGAGAAGCTGTCGGGCACGGCGCACGCCCAGACCCTGCTGGGGCAGAAATGAGCGAGTGGATGTCGCTCGACGGCCCGCGGCGTGACGAGGTCATCCTCGTCACCGGCATCTCGGGTTCCGGCAAGTCGGTGGCGCTGCATGCGCTGGAAGACGCCGGCTACTTCTGCGTCGACAACCTGCCGCCCGAGCTGCTGCGCGACTTCATCCGCCTGGAGCACGAACGCTTCGCCCACCGCGTGGCCGTGGCGGTGGACGTGCGCACGGCCTCGTCGCTGCCGCGCCTGGTGCCGCTGATCCAGGAACTGCGCCAGGAAGGTGTGCGCATCCGTCCCCTGTTCCTGGACGCCAGCAGCGACGCGCTGCTGCGCCGCTACTCGGAGACACGGCGCCCGCACCCGCTGACGGCGGCGCCGCCGGGCGGC
>JANNFE010000047.1:0-12127 GCA_031379415.1 Betaproteobacteria bacterium
CGCCGCGCAGGACGCGGCCGCCGGCAGCGACGCCTGGCCGGCCCGCATGGCCGAGTTCGATGCGGCGCTGCAGGCCGCGAGCGCCACCCTCGAAACGCGCCAGGCGCGGGTGCACACCACGCAGCGCGCCCTGCTGGCGGCGCTCGCAGCCCTGGGCCTGGGCCAGGCGCTGCTGCTGCGCCAGCTGTGGCGCGGCGTGGCGCGCCGGGCCGGCTCGCGGCGCGACGATGGCGCCTTCGCCGCGCCGCCGCACCCCGACCGCAAGGCCGCCGGCCACCTGATGCAGCGCCTGCGGCGCGGCGAGGACACCGCCTCGGCGCCGCTGGACACGCGCTGAAGGCGCCGAACGCCGGGGCCGCGCTCAGTCGCGGTCGGCCGGCATGACCAGCGGACCGGCGGCACTGCCGCCCAGCACGGCCGGCGTGGCGTGCGCCCGGGGCTGCTTCTGCAGCCGCGCCAGGTAGCTGTAGAGCACCGGCACCACCACCAGCGTGAGCAGGGTGCTGGTGATGATGCCGCCGATGATGGCGCGACCCATCGGCGCCTGCACCTCACCGCCTTCGTTGAAGGCCAGTGCCAGCGGCAGCATGCCGAAGACCATGGCCATGGTCGTCATGATGATGGGCCGCATGCGGATCAGCCCGGCCTGCAGCAGCGCGTCGGCCACCGTGGCCCCGGCCTTGCGCGCGTGGTTGGCAAAGTCCACCAGCAGGATGGCGTTCTTGGTCACCAGGCCCATCAGCATCACCAGCCCAATCATGCTGAAGACGTTGAGCGTGCTCTTGGTGAACAGCAGCGCCAGCATGACGCCGATCAGCGCCAAGGGCAGGCTGGCCATGATGGCGATGGGCTGGATGAAGCTGCCGAACTGGCTGGCCAGCACGATGTAGATGAAGATGCCGGCCAGCGCCATGGCCGCCAGCAGGCCGCCGAAGGCTTCCGACTGCTGCTGCATGCGGCCGCCGACGTCGAAGCTGAAGCCCGGGGGCAGGTGGGTTTCCTTGATCAGCTTCTGCACGTCGGCACCCACCTCGCCGGGGCTGCGGCCCTGCACGCCGGCGAACACGGCTTCGCGGCGCTGCAGGTTCTGGCGCCGGATGACCTCGGGGTTGAACACCGTCTCGATGGTCGCCACGCTGTCCAGGCTGATGGGCGTGCCGTCCTTGGCGAAGGCCACGGGCAGGCCGCGCAGCTGTTCGATGCGCTCGCGCTGCGTCTCGTTCAGGCGCAGCACCACGTCGACCTGGTCGCCGTCGGGTGTGGTCCAGTAGGTCGCCGTCTCGCCGTTGACGTAGGCGCGCAGGCTGCTGGCCAGCTGCGGCGCGGTGAGGCCCAGTTCGCGCACGGCGCCCGGCTTCAGCCGCACAGCGTAGGCCGGCAGGCCCGACTTCACCGACGACTCGACGTCGACGATGCCCGGGATCTTCTTCACCTTCTCGGCGAACTCATTGGCCACGCGCGCCAGGCCCTCGGCGTCGCTGCCCAGGATGGCGACGTAGATCGGCCGGTTGAAGCCGACGCTGGCGTCGGTGCCCGGCACCTTGGCGATCTGCTTGCGGATCTCTTCTTCCACCTGCTTCTGGCTGCGCTGGCGTTCGGCACGCGGCTTCAGCGCGATGTTCAGCCAGGCCAGGTTGCGCTGGCCGGCGCCGCCGACCCAGGTCGACAGGTTCTGCACCTCGGGCAAGGCACCCACGATCTCCTCGATCTGCCGCACCTTGGCATCGGTGCGCTCCAGGCTGCTGCCCACCGGCATGCGCAGCTGCAGCTGGGTGTAGCCCTGGTCGGTCTGCGGCACGAATTCGCTGCCGACCAAAGGCGCCAGCCCGATGGCGGCGACGAAGCTCGCCACGCCGGTGGCCATGACCACGCCGCGCGGCGTGATGGTCGCCATGCGCCAGCGACGCGGCTGCGTGATGTCGCGCCGTGTCTGGGCGTCGAAGGGCCGGCCGTAGGTCGGCAAGCCCACGCGCCAGCGGCGGTCGGAGAAGATCCAGCGGATGGCACGCTCGTAGGCGCCGTGCAGCCCGTCCATGACGCGGTCGGTGGCGCGGATGGCATGGCCCAGCACCGGCAGCTTCTTCAGGCGCTCGGCCGGCGGGTCGGGCCAGATGGCGCTGAGCATGGGGTCGAGCGTGAAGCTCACGAACAGGCTCACCAGCACCGCCACCACCACGGTGATGCCGAAGGGGTAGAAGAACTTGCCGATGATGCCGCCCATGAAGGCGACCGGCGCGAACACCGCGACGATGGCGAAGGTGGTGGCCATCACCGCCAGGCCGATCTCGTCGGTGCCTTCGCGCGCGGCGCGGAAGTGGTCCTTGCCCATGTGCACGTGGCGCACGATGTTCTCGCGCACCACGATGGCGTCGTCGATGAGCAGGCCGATGCACAGGCTCAGCGCCATCATCGTCATGAAGTTCAGCGTGAAGCCGAAGGCGTAGACGGCGATGAAGCTGCTGATCACCGCGATGGGCAGCGTGAGCCCGGTGATGATGGTGCTGCGCCACGAGTGCAGGAACAGGAAGACGATGGCCACGGTGAGCAGCGCGCCTTCGATCAGCGTGTGGCGCAGGCCGGTCAGCGAGCCCTTGACCCAGTCGCTGCTGGCGCGGATCAGGCGCAACTCCACGTCGGGCGGCAGGGTCTTGCGCACGTCTTCCATGGCCGCCTTCACGGCGTCACCGGCGGCCACGATGTTGGCGTCCTGCTGCTTGAAGACGTTGAAGCTGATGGCGCGTTGGCCGTTGATGCGGGCCAGCGATTCGGGCTCGCGTTCACGCTCGACCAGGGTGCCCAGGTCGGCCAGGGTCAGCGACAGGTTGCCGCGCCGCGCCACCACCAGGTTCTCGAACTGGCGCGGGTCGCGCACACGGCCTTCCACGCGCAGCAGCGCGTCCTGCAGCTTGTCGTTGATCAGGCCCACCGGCTGGTCGGCATTGGCCTCGCGCAGCGCGGTGGCGATCTCGGCCGGCGTCACGCCATAAGCGCGCAGGCGCACCGGGTCGAGGTCGATGCGCACCTCGCGCTGCGTCAGGCCGTTGATGTCGACACGCGCCACGCCTTCCACGCGCTGCAGCCGCTTGCCCACGGTCTGCTCGCCCAGGATCGACAGCTCGCGCGCGCTGCGGGTCTTGCTCACCAGCGCCATCTCGAGCACCGGCTCGGCGTTGTCGTTGTTCCAGCGTGCGATGGTGGGCTGGCGCACGTCCTTCGGGAAGCTGCTCTGCACGGCCGCGATGCGGTCGCGGATGTCCTGCATGGCGCGGCCCATGTCGGCGTCGAGGCTGAACTCGACGCTCATGTCGCCCTTGCCTTCGCTGCTGCGCGAGGTGATGCGCTTGACACCGGCGATGCTGTTGACCGACTCCTCGATGGGCTTGATGACCTCGCGCTCCACCGCCTCGGCTGAAGCGCCGGGGTAGCGCACTTCCAGCCAGGCGCCGGGCGGCGTGATGTCGGGCATCTGCTCCACGCCCAGCTTGGCGTAGGAAAACAGACCCAGCACGCACAAGGCCACCATCACCATGCAGGCGAAGACCGGGTTCTGGATCGAGACGCGCGTGATCCACATGATCCGCCCCCTTACTTGACGAGCGGCGTTGAGGCTGCGCCCGAAGCCACCACCGCGGCCTTCGAAGCCGGCGCCGCCTTGTCGGCCACCACCAGCGCCTTGGCGCCTTCACGCAGGTTGTCGAAGCGCGCGGCCAGCACCCTGCTTTCGGGCGTCACGCCCTGCAGCACCTCGACACGGCCTTCACGCGGGTCCTTGCGGCCCAGCGTCACCGCGCGGCGCGCCAGCACGCCGCTTTCGATGACCCAGACATGATCCTGGCCCGAGGTGTTGCCCCCGGCACTGGGCGGCAGCACCAGGCGCTCGGCGTCGTCGGCCAGCGTGGCGCGCGCCAGCGCGTACTGGCCAGCGCGCAGCGTTTCCTTCGGGTTGGCCAGTTCGATGGTCACGCCGATGCTGCGCGTGCCCGGCTCGGCCGCCGGTGCGATGCGCGCGATACGGCCGGTGACGGCCTGCGCCACACCTTCCACCTGCACCTGCACCGGCATGCCCGGTGCAATGCGCGACACCTCGTGCGTGCCCACGTTGCCGGCCAGCTCCAGCCGCGCCAGGTCGACGATGGTCAGCACCTGCTGCTCGGGGCTGACCTTTTCGCCCGGCAGCACATGGCGCTTGGCCACGATGCCGGAGATGGGTGCCAGCAGGCTGCCGTCGCGCAGGCCCACACGCGTGGTCTCCAGCGATGCCATCGAGGCATTCAGCGCGGCGCGCGCGGTGTCGACCGCAGCGCGCGAGTTGTCCAGGGCAATCGGGCTGATGAACTGCTGCGCGGCCAGGCGCTCGTTGCTGGCATGCGAGCGCTCGGCCTGCGCCAGTGTGGCGCGTGCCGATTCCAGGTTGGCGCTGCGCTCGGCCACGCGGCTGGCCAGGTCGGCCAGCTCGATGCGGCCGATGAGCTGCCCCGCGGTGACGCGGCTGCCCTCGCTGACCGTCAACGCCAGCAGCGTGCCGCCGGCCTTGGCGCGCAGCATCGCGGTCTGCGGCGCCACCAGCGGGCCCGAGAACTCCACCACGCCGGGCAGGCGCGCCAGCGCCGGCTGCACCACCTCGCGGGTGGCAAATTCCAGCGGCACTTCGGGCGCTTTGCCGTCCTTGCCGGTCGTCTGTGCGGTCTTGTTGCTGGCCGAGGCCTTGAACACGCTGCCCGACAGCGCCACGCCGGCACCCGCCAGCACGACACACGCCAGGCCCCCGCCCCACAGCCATTGCTTCTTCATTCCTCGCCCTCCACGGCGCCCGCCACAGCAGGGCCAGCGGGGCGAAGTCTAGGGACGCCGAAGCGCCTTCCAAGGCGCGTGCGACGAAGCGCGGGAACGCAGCGATGAACTGCACACCGCCCTGACGGGGCGGCGCCCGTTCAGTGCGTGTCGAGGAGCTGCTCGGCGTGCTCGCGCGCCCAGGCTTCGAGCTCGGGCGCCTCCAGCGGCTGCGCGTACAGGTAGCCCTGGCCGCGGTCGCAGTCCAGCGCGAGCATCAACGCGGCCTGGCCCTCGGTTTCGATGCCCTCGGCCACGATGGTCATGCCCAGGGTGCGCGCCACGCGGATGGTGGCCTCGATGAGCACACGGTGGTATTCCACCGTCTCGGCATGTTTGACGAAGCTGCGGTCCACCTTCACCGTGTCCACCGGCATCTGGTGCAGGCAGGCCAGGCTGGAATAGCCGGTGCCGAAGTCGTCGAGCGCCAGCCGCACGCCCAGGTTCTTCAGCTCGCGCAGCGTGGTCTGCACGCGTTCGTCCTGGGCGGCCAGGCTCTCGGTGACTTCCAGCTGCAGTTGCGCCGGCTGCATGCCGTGAGACTGCAGCACGGCCCGCACGTCGTCCACCAGCGCGGCGCGCTTGAGCTGGGCGCGCGACAGGTTCACGGCCAGGCATCGTGGCGCGCTGTCGCCCAGCGTCTGCTGCCACTGCATGAACTGGTCGCAGGCGCGATCCAGAACCTGCCCTCCCAGCTCGTCGATGAGCCCGGCCTCCTCGGCCACGCCGATGAATTCCACCGGCGACACCAGGCCGCGCACCGGGTGGCGCCAGCGCACCAGCGCCTCGACACCGACCATGGCGCGGTGGGCCAGGTCCACCACCGGCTGGTAGACGACGAAGAGCTCGTTCTCCTTCAGCGCGCGACGCAGATCACTTTCCATGGCCAGCGCGCGCACCACGCGCTCGTGCATGGAATCATCGAACAGCACCCAGCGTCCGCGGCCGGCGCGCTTGGCCTCGTACATGGCCGTGTCGGCGTTGCGCAGCACCTCGTCGGCGCTGCGCAGCAGCTCGTCGGCGCTCTGTGGCGTGGCGCCGCTGGCCAAGCCAGTGCACAGCACGATGCCGATGCTGGCGCTGCTGCGCACCGGGCTCTGCGCGATGCAGTAGGGCTCCGCCAGCTCTTCCAGCAGCCGGGTGGCGATGACCGCGGCACTGCCGGCACTGTTCACCCCTTCGAGCACGACGACGAACTCATCGCCACCCAGCCGCGCCGCCACCTGGGCTTCCATGCGCGCCACGGCGTCACCCGGGCGCAGCGTGCGCGTCAGACGCTGTGCGATCTGGCGCAGCAGCTCGTCGCCGGCGGCATGGCCCAGGGTGTCGTTGACCTGCTTGAAGCGGTCGAAGTCCATGAACAGCAACGCAAAGCCGTAGCCCGGCGTGCGCTGCGCGTGGGCGATGACGCGCTGCAGGCGCTCCATCACCACGGCACGGTTGGGCAGCTGCGTCAGCGCGTCGGTGCGCGCGATGGCGGCCAGGCGGTCGTGCAGGGCACGCGCTTCGGTGATGTCGCTGAAGCAGGACAGCACGCCGGCCAGCTGGCCCTGATGGTCGCGCTGCGGCTCGGTGTTGATGAGCAGCCAGCGCAGTTCGCCTTGCGGCGTGTGGATGCCGATGGTCTGATTGCGCAGCGCCTCGCCCGTGTGCAGCGTGCGCATGGAAGGGTGCAGTTCGCGCGGGTAGGGGCTGCCGTCCTCGCGCACCGTGCGCCACAGCTCGTCCACGGCGTCCGTGCCCTGCATCTGCAGCAGGCTCAGGCCGAGCAGGCGTTCGGCGGCGCGGTTGGCCTCGACGACCTCGCCACCCGGCGCCTGCACCACCACGCCGGCCGGCAGCGCCGCCCACAGCGCCTGCAGCTTGGCCTGCTGCTGCACGCGCGGGCTGATGTCGGTGCAGACGCGCACGTGGCCCTGCAACTGGCCGCCTTCGCCGTGCAGCGGGCGCAGGTCGACGTCGAGCCAGAGCTCGCGGCCTTCACGCGTGCGGTGCAGCCATTCCTGGCGCACGCCCAGCCCGGCACGCAGCGCCTCGTGCACGCCGGCCAGCACGGCTTCATCGGCCAGCGGGCTGGTCAGCAGTTCGCCAGGCCGGCGGCCGACGGCTTCGGCCAGTGGCCAGCCGGTGACCTGGGTGAAGGCCTGGTTGGCCCACACCACCTGATCGTCTGGGTCGCTGATGATGACCAGCGCCGCGGTGTGTTCGGCCACCAGCGCCAGGCGCTGCAGCTCGGTGGCTTGCTCGCGCAGGCGGCGGGCGTGGCGGCGCACCGCGCGCGCGGTGGGCTCCACCACGCCCAGCGACAGCGTTGCCAGCAGCACGAGCAAGGCGCCGATGCCCCAGCGCACCTGCGCCGTGAGCCCGCGGGCGCGTTCTTCGGCTGCGCTGCGCAGCTGCGCAGTCAAGGCCTGGGCCGCCGCCAGTGCCGGTGCCACCTCGTGCTGCAGCAGATCGGCGCTGCGGCGCATGCCTTCTTCGTTGTTGACTTCGGCCTGGCGCAGCAGCAGCTCACCGCGGTACCAGAGCTTCACACGTGTCGCCTGCCAACCGTCCAGCGACACCAGCAAGGGCCGGCCGGCCGGCGAACCTTCGATCTGCGCCGACAGCAGGACGTCGATCTGCAGTGCCTGCTCGGCGGCCTGGCGCACCAGCCGGTCCAGCGTCTGGATATGCGCGGCACGCACCGCGCCGCTGGCCTGCACGAGCAGCGCCGCCTCGCGGCCCAGCTGCTGGGCATAGGTGCGCTGCAGGCCGGCCTGGTCGAGCAGCTCGGCGTCGGCCGCGCGCACGGCTTCCAGGCGCAAGGTGTTCCAGCCTTGCAGCCCCACCGCCGCGGCCAGCGCGGCGAAGCTCAGGTACATGCTGATGCGCACGCCTTGGCGCGCCCGCCAGCCCGACGCCGGCAGGGGCGTGGCGCGCGGCGGCGGTGGAGGGGTGGAAGCGGCTTCGGCCATGGGCTAACGGGGCAGGCCCCGTCTGCAATATCGGCCGCTGGGCGCCCGGGTGTAGCCGGGGCCGGTGTCAGGCCAGTGCGGGCTCGGCCACGTCGCTGGCCAGGCGCACGCAGCCGCGGCCGGCACGCTTGGCCTCGTAGCAGGCAGCGTCGGCGCGCGCCAGCCAGGCTGCATGGGCCACGGCGGCGGCACCGTCCACCACCACCAGGCCGATGCTGGCGTCCACACGCAGCGGCCGGCCTTCATGCAGCACGCCCACTTCCGACACCGCCAGGCGCAGCCGGTCGGCCAGCGGCGCGGCCACCGCCAGTTCGCAGCCGGGCAGCAGCAGCGCAAATTCGTCGCCACCCAGGCGCGCCGCGAGATCACCGCTGCGCACCAGCTTCTGCAGCACCATGCCGACCTCGCGCAGCACGCTGTCGCCGGCGGCGTGGCCGGCGCTGTCGTTGACCTGCTTGAAGCCGTCGAGGTCGAGCACCATCAGCGTGGCCGGGGCGCGCAGCGCGCCGTCTTCGCGCGCCTCGCGCAGCCAGCGCGTGAAGCGCTCTTCGAAGGCGCTGCGGTTGAGCAGCCGCGTCAGCGCATCGTGGCTGGCCGACCACGACAGGCGCTCGCGCGCCTCGCGGCGTTCGGTCACGTCCTCCAGCAGCCAGATGGTGCCGGCGTCGGGGTTGGCGGCTTCGACGGGGCGCCCTTGCAGGCGGCCCCAGAAGGTGCTGCCGTCGCGACGCTGGAAGGTCCATTCGCCGAAGTAGGGGCGGCCGGCCGCAAAGGCCAGTCCGACTTCGGTGCCCAGGCGGTCGTAGTCCAGCTGCGCAGCGAAGATCTCGCCGGCCGGGCGGCCCACCAGCGTGCCCGCGGGCCAGCCGAGCAGGCTGTCGAACTCGGTGCCGGTGAGCACGAAACAGCGCTGGCTGGTGATCGCGATGCCCACCGGCGCAGCGGCCAGCACCGAGCCCATGCGCTGCAGCAGCAGCTGGCGCTGCTGCTCGCCGGCACTGCGCTCCTGCAGCACCTGCTGCAAGGCCAGTCCGAGCTCGCCGATCTCGCCTGCGGCCTGCGGCCAGCCGGCGTCGGACGGGATCGAGGCGTCCTGCAACTGCAGCGCGCGCTCGCGCAGGCGCGACAAGGGGCCCAGCAGCGCCGCCAGCAGGCCCAGCACGAGCAGGCCACCCGCCAGCGCCACGCCGGTGGCCCACAGCAGCGCCTCGCGCCGCGCCTGCGCCAGGCCGCCCAGCAGTTCAGCGTCGGGCGTCAGGCGAAACACCAGCCAGTCGGCGCCCGGCACGCCGGCAAAGGCGATGAAGCGCCCGTCCTCGCGCGCCACGAAGCCGCTGGGCTCCACCGGCCGTCCTTGCGCCACCCAGCCCGCCACCGTCGCGCTGAGGCCGGGCTCGGCCTCGATGCTGCGCATCACGCGTTCGCGTTGCGGGTGCGCGATCAAGGTGCCCATGGCGTCGGTGACGAGCGTGATCACGCGGTCGACGTCGCTGTGGCCGGCATAAGTAAGGTCGTCGAAGAGGTTGCGTGACGCCAGGCGCAGCGAGCCGCCCAGTACGCCTGCGGTGCGGCCACCCTTGCCCGGCACCGGCATCGTGAACTGGATGATCGGTTCGCGCGAGATGCGGCCGACCAGCGGCGCCGAAACGACCGGCGCGCCTTCGGCCATGGTGCGGCGGAACCAGTCGCGGCCGGCCAGGTTGAGATCCGGCCGCGTGGCGCGGCTGCCGTCGTGCACGGCCAGCACCTGGCCCTGCGCATCGGCGATGTAGATGTTGGCGAAGTTCACGCCCAGCGCCGGGTTGGCGTCCAGGAAAGCCGCGGCCGCGCTGCCGCTGGCCAGCGCGGCGGGCGGCAGCACGCCAGCGGCGGCACGCAGCATGCGTTGCAGGCCGATGACGCGCTGGCCCAGCAACGCCGCCACGCGCTCGGCGTTGTCGCGCTCCAGCTCCAGCAAGGCCTGCGCGCTGCGCTGCTCCACGCGCTCCAGCACCATCCAGGTGGAGGTGGCCACGCTGGCGCCAATGATCAGCGTGCTGGCCAACATCAGCCGCGCCTTCACGGTGTGGAACCAGCGTGTGTTCATGGGGCGCGCCGGACGCAGGCACAGGCGGGTGGGGCCATGTTCAGCGTGGCGGCGGCAGGACGGCTCATCGGTACTCCATGGCAGGACCAGGGCCACGACGCACAACCCCTGTCAACGATTGTCGGCCGCCAAGCTCAGCACCTTGAGCGGAAGTGAGGGCGCTATGACCTTCAGTTCGTGGGCTGCGGCGCAGTCAGCGCCGCAGCCCGCGCGGCCCGCCGCACGCAGGCCCAGGCCAGCAGCGCGCACGCCGCGGCGGCCCAGAACACGGCGGCATACCCGAGCCGGTTGATGACCCACCCGCCACCCAGCCCACCCACCACGCCCGACAGCCCGTAGCCCAGCGTCGTGTACAGCGCCTGCCCGCGCCCGCGCAGACGGCCCGGGAACAGGCGGTGCACCAGCGCAATGCAGGCGCTGTGGTGGGCGGCGAAGGTGATGGCGTGCGTGGCCTGCGCCAGCAGCAGCACTGGCGCCCAGGCGCCCCATGCCGCAGTGGCGATGAAGCGCAGCGCGGTGACGCCGGCCACCACTTCCAGCCAGCGGTGCGGTGAAAGCCGCGGCAGCCACGCGCCCTGCTTCCAGAAAAAGACGATTTCCACCACCACGCTCACTGCCCACAAGCCGCCCACGGCAGCCTTGCCGTAGCCCAGTTCCACCAGATACAGCGAGAAGAAGGCATACAGGCTGGTGTGCGCCAGCACGGTGAAGAAGATGGAGGCGAAGAACCAGGCCACCTCGGGCCGGCGCAGCAGCGGCAGCACCGGCGGTGCCGGCTCGTCGTGCACGGCTTCCTCGCGCGTGGCCGGCAGGCGCAACGCGGCCACCAGCAGCAGCGCATTCATGACCGCCACGAACCACGGGAAGATGCCGATGCCGTAAGCCTCCAGCAGCGCGCCGAAGGCCGTCACCGAGACGATGAAGCCCACCGAGCCCCACATGCGCACGCGCCCGTAGCGCGCGCTGTCGATGCCCGTGGGCGTCTGCAGCAGGTGCGCCAGCGTCGCTTCGTACAGCGGCACCACGCCGCTGTTGGCCAGGAAGATCAGCGCCGTCACCAGCGCCACCGGCACCGCCGCCTGCACGCCCAGCAGGCCCAGGGCGGCCAGCAGCGTGCCGGCAGCAGCAATGCGGATGAGCTCGACACGGCGGCCGCTGTGGTCGCCCCACCAGCTCCAGGCGTAGGGCGCGAAGACGCGCGTCCAGGCCTGCAGCGCCGAAATGCCACCGATCAGCAGCGTGGAGAAACCCAGCGACTGGAACCACAGCGGCGCATACGGGTTGAACAGGCCGATGGCCGCGAAGTAGCAGAAGGACAGCGCGCCGAAGCGGGCGAGTGGCGGGGCCGTTGAGGGCACCGGCGCCAGCGGCGCCGTCGGCGGTACTTGCGCCGTCAAGGCGACTGGGCTGGAATGGCCGGGACGCTGAGCCGCACGTCGCCGCACTGCGCGCGATGGCGCAGCGCGTGGTCCATCACCACCAGCGCCAGCAGCGCTTCGGCAATCGGCGTGGCGCGGATGCCCACGCAGGGGTCGTGGCGGCCGTGCGTTTCCACCAACGTGGCCAGGCCGGCGCGGTCGATGCTGGCGCGCGGCGTGCGGATGGAACTCGTCGGCTTGATGGCGATGCGCACCACCAGGTCCTGGCCCGTGGAGATGCCCCCGAGCACGCCGCCCGCATGATTCGTGCGGAAGCCCTGCGGCGTGAGCTCGTCGCCATGTTCGCTGCCACGTTCACGCACGGTGGCAAAGCCGCTGCCGATCTCCACGCCCTTGACCGCGTTCAGGCCCATCATGGCGTAGGCGATGTCGGCGTCGAGCTTGTCGAACAGCGGCTCGCCCAGGCCCACCGGCATGCCGTGGGCGCGCACCTCGATGCGGGCACCGCAGCTGTCGCCGGCCTTGCGCAGCGCGTCCATGTGCGCTTCCAGCTGCGGCACGATGCCGGCATTGGGCGCGAAGAAGGGGTTCTGGGCAATCTGCGCGGCGTCTTCGAAAGGAATCTCGATCTCGCCCAGGGCGCTCATCCAGCCGCTGAAGGTGGTGCCGTACTGCTGCTGCAGCCACTTGCGCGCCACCGCGCCGGCGGCCACCGTGGGTGCCGTGAGGCGCGCCGATGAGCGCCCGCCACCGCGCGGGTCACGCAGGCCGTACTTGCGCCAGTAGGTGTAGTCGGCGTGGCCGGGGCGGAAGGTGTCGAGGATGTTGCCGTAGTCCTTGCTGCGCTGGTCGGTGTTGCGGATGAGCAGGCAGAT
>JANNFE010000094.1:0-10158 GCA_031379415.1 Betaproteobacteria bacterium
CAGGAACAGGAGAGCCTGGCCCTCTACAACGGCCAGCGCACCGTGCTGCTCAGCGTGCAGAAGAGCCAGGGCGAGAACACCATCGCCGTGGTCGACGGGCTGCAGAAGGCCCTGGCAGAGGCCAAGGCGGTGACGCCGCCGAACATCCGCACCGAAGTCAACCGCGACAACTCGCGCAGCATCCGCGTCAGCGTGGCCAACGTGCAGCGCACGCTGCTGGAAGGCGCGGCGCTCACCGTGCTCATCGTCTTCCTGTTCCTGAATTCCTGGCGCAGCACCGTCATCACGGGCCTGACGCTGCCCATCGCGCTGATCGGCACCTTCCTCTTCATGTACCTGTTCGGCTTCACCATCAACGGCATCACGCTGATGGCCATGAGCCTGTGCGTGGGCCTGCTCATCGACGACGCCATCGTGGTGCGCGAGAACATCGTGCGCCATGTGCAGATGGGCAAGACGCCGCGCCAGGCGGCGCTCGACGGCACCGAGGAGATCGGCCTGGCGGTGCTGGCCACCACGCTGTCCATCGTGGCCGTGTTCCTGCCCATCGGCTTCATGGGTGGCATCGTCGGCAAGTTCTTCCACGAGTTCGGCATCACCATCGTGGCGGCGGTGCTCATCAGCATGTTCGTGAGCTTCACGCTCGACCCGATGCTGAGCAGCGTGTGGCACGACCCGCAGGCCGCGCGCCATGCCGGCGGCAAGCCCATCACGCTCTACGACAAGACGCTGGGCCGCGTCACGCACCAGTTCGACCGCCTGACCGAGGCCCTTTCACGCGGTTACCAGGCCTTGCTCGGCTGGGCGCTGGTGCACAAGATCAAGACCGTGCTGGTGGCCATCGCCACCTTCGCGCTGGCCCTCGTGTTGCTGGGCACGGTGGGCAAGGAGTTCGTGCCCAAGGCCGACTTCTCGGAAACACAGATCAACTTCTACACGCCGGTGGGCTCGTCGCTCGAAGTCACCGAGATGCGCGCGACGCAGATCGACGCCATCCTGCGCGAACTGCCCGAGGTCAAGCACACCGTCACCACCATCAACAGCGGCTTTGCGCAGGGCAAGATCTACGGTTCGATCTACGTGCGCCTGGTCGACCGCAAGGACCGCCAGCGCAGCGTCGACCAGATGTCGGCGCCGCTGCGCGAACGGCTGCAGCGCATCCCCGGCGTCACCGTCACCAACATCGGCGCCACCGACCTGGGCGGCAGCAAGAGCATCGCCTTCAGCATCCAGGGCACCGACCTGGGAGAACTGGAAAGGCTGTCGGGCCAGATCCTGGCGCGGCTGCGTCAGATACCCAACCTGGTGGACCTGGACAGCACGCAGAAGCCCGACAAGCCCACCATCGCGGTGGACGTGAAGCGCGACGCCGCGGCCGACCTGGGCCTCAACGTCAACACCCTGGCCAGCACGCTGCGCACGCTGGTGGCCGGCACCTCGGTGGGCAGCTGGCGCGCCGCCGACGGCGAGAACTACGACGTGCGCCTGCGCCTTTCGCCCGACGCGCGTGACGCCATGGGCGACCTGACGCACCTGCCGCTGGTCATCGGCAACAACGCCGACGGCACCGCGCGCGTGGTACGCCTGTCGCAGGTGGCCGAGGTGCGCGCCACGATCGGCCTGAACCAGATCAACCGCCGCGACATGAACCGCGAGATCAACGTCGACGCCAACGCGCTGGGGCGCAGCAGCGGCGAGGTCTCGGCCGACATCAAGACCGTGCTCGACAGCCTGGCCTGGCCGCCCGGCTACCGCTACACCTTCGGCGGCAGCACGAAGAACATGCAGGAGTCCTTCGTCTACGCCGTGGGCGCGCTGGTGCTGGCCGTGGTCTTCATCTACATGATCCTGGCCAGCCAGTTCAAGAGCTTCCTGCAGCCGCTGGCGCTGATGAGCAGCCTGCCGCTCACGCTCATCGGCGTGGTGCTGGCGCTGCTGGCCTTCCGCAGTACGCTCAACATGTTCTCGATCATCGGCGTGGTCATGCTGATGGGGCTGGTGACGAAAAACGCCATCCTGCTGGTGGACTTTGCGATCCGCGCGCGCACCGATCACGAGTTGCCCGACGGGACCGTCGTGCGGGGCATGGAACGCAGCGCCGCGCTGCTGGAAGCCGCGCGCGTGCGGCTGCGGCCGATCCTGATGACGACGCTGGCCATGGTCTTCGGCATGGTGCCGCTGGCCTTTGCGCTGACGGAAGGCTCGGAGCAGCGCGCGCCGATGGGGCAGGCCGTCATCGGCGGTGTCATCACGTCTTCGCTGCTCACGCTGGTGGTGGTGCCCGTCATCTACTGCTGGCTCGACGACCTGTCGGCCTGGGCCCTGCGCCGCTTCGGCGGCGCTGCACCCCGTCCGCGTGATGAAAGGGCCGCCGCCTAGAATCGCCGCCGCTTCGCGTCGGCCACCGGAATGCCACCATGAACATCGAAACCGCCCGCTTCAACATGATCGAACAGCAGATCCGCCCCTGGGAGGTGCTGGACCAGGCTGTGCTGTCGCTGCTGGCCACGGTGCGGCGCGAAGACTTCGTGCCGCCGGCCATGAAGGCGCTGGCCTTCGTCGACACGCAGGTGCCGCTGGTGCCCGGCGACCCGCACGGCCCCTGCATGCTGGAGCCCAAGGTCGAGGCGCGCCTGCTGCAGGAACTGCAGGTGCAGCGCCACGAACGCGTGCTGGAAGTCGGCACCGGCTCGGGCTTCATGGCTGCGCTGCTGGCGCACCGCGCGATGCAGGTCATCACGCTGGAATGCCGCCCCGCGCTGGCCGAGATGGCACGCCACAGCCTGCGCCGCAACGGCATCGTCAACGCACGCGTGGTCGATGTCGCTGCGGTCGACGGTGCGCGCGGCCTGCCGGCCGAGGCGCCCTTCGACGTCATCCTGCTCTCGGGCAGCGTGGCCGAGGTGCCGCGTGACCTGCTGCAACAGCTGAAGCCGGGCGGCCGGCTGGCCGCCGTGGTGGGCGAGGAACCCGTGATGCGCGCGCGGCTCTACACGCGCGTCGGCGAGGCAGCCTTCGGCCAGGTGGACCTGTTCGACACCGTGGCGCCGCGGCTCGAAGGTTTTGCCGAAGCCACGCGCTTCCATTTCTGAGCGGGCGTGCAGCCCGTCGGCCGTTACGCCACGCCTGGCGCCTGCTGCACGCAAGTCGTCGCATTCCGGCGGCGGGCGCGAGCCCGTCGCCGCTATAAACCCGCGGGCCGCGACGTCACCGCCGCAGCGCGCTCTTGAACCGTCGAGGAATCCGCATGCCATTGAACCCCACCCGCCGGCTGTCGGCCCTGGCCAGCCTGGCTGCGGCCCTGCTGCTGGCCCTGCCCGGCCTGGCCGGCGCGCAGAGCCTGCAAGAGCTGTACGACGCCGCACGCGGCTTCGACGCCACCTACCTGGCGGCCAAGGCCAGTGCCGCTTCGGCCGAGTTCAAGGCCGCGCAGGCTGAAGCGCTGGCGCGCCCGACGCTGAATGCCACGGCCTCGGCCACCAGCACGCAGACCGACCCGCCCAACATCGGCATGAAGGGCGCCAACACCCTGAGCGGCGCGCTCAACGGCCGCTACCCGCTGTTCAACCGCGCCAACGGCGCCACCATCGAACAGGCACGCAAGGGCCTGATCACGGCGCAGGCCGATCTCGACATCGCCGAGCAGGACCTCATCGTGCGCGTGGCGCAGGCCTACTTCGACGTGCTGGCCGCGCAGGACGCGCTGGGCACCACGCGCGCGGCCAAGGCGGCCACGGCCGAGCAGTTGGCATCGGCCAAGCGCAATTTCGAAGTTGGCACCGCAACCATCACCGACACGCGCGAAGCGCAGGCCCGCTTCGACCTCGACACCTTCCGCGAACTGGCCGCCGAAAACGACTTGCGCACCAAGCGCATCGCCCTCGACACCCTGGTGGGCCGCGCCAATGCCGAGCCCAGGCCGCTGCTGGTGCCCGTGGTGCTGCCGCCTACCGTGCCGGCCAACGCCGAAGAATGGGTGAGCGTGGCCGACCTGGCCCACCCCAATGTGCGCCGTGCGCGTGTCGGCCTGGACGTGGCGTTGCTCGAAACCACCAAGGCCCGCGCTGCCGAGAGCCCGACCGTGGACGCCGTGGCCAGCATCGGCGGCAGCGACACACGCGGCAGCCAGCCGCGCCTGACCAACAGCACGGGCACCAGCACCGTGGCCAGCATCGGCGTGCAGATGAACTGGCCGCTGTACACCGGCGGTGCGACGCAGAACCGCATCAAGGAAACGCTGTTGCTGGAAGAGAAGTCGCGCCAGGACCTGGAAGCCGCGCGCCGCGGCGTCGCCCAGGGTACGCGCGTGGCCTACTTCGGCGTGCAGTCGGGGCTGTCGCAGGTGAAGGCGCTGGAGGCGGCCGAATCATCCAGCAAGCTGGCACTGGAAGCCACGCAACTGGGCTACAAGGTCGGCGTGCGCGTCAACCTCGACGTGCTGAATTCGCAGTCGCAGCTCTTCACCACGCAGCGCGACCTGGCCAAGGCACGTTACGACGTGCTGGTGGGCGGCCTGCGGCTGCGCCAGGCCTCGGGCCAGCTGGCCGCCAGCGACCTGGACGCCGTGAACCGCCTGCTCGCCCGGTAGCGCTGGTCCGCGCAACGTTTCTTCACCCGGCAGCCATCTCGGCTGACGCTGTCTGCAGCACACTGCGGCCATGAACGAAGCGTCGCTGTCAGCCCTGGCCGTACACCGCTTCGGCCTGGGCGACGCCACGCTGGCCGCGCCGGGCAACGACCCGCGCGACTGGCTGGTGGCGCAGATCGGCCCCGCCGAGCCGCAACGCGGCAGCGGCCTGGTCTCGGGGGTGGAAGGCCTCAAGCGCTTCGCCGAGTTCATCCAGCAACAGCGTCGCACCGTGCGGCCCGATGCGGCCACCGACATGCGCCCGGCCGAGCAGCAGTTTGGCGAGCACTTCCGCCACATCGTGCAGGCCGACGTGCGCGCGCGGCTGCTCACGGCCGCACTCAGCACGCGGCCCTTCAACGAGCGGCTGGCGCTGTTCTGGGCCAACCACTTCACGGTGTCGATGGCCAAGGCCAGCGCGCGCGGCATCGTCGGTGCCTACGAGCGCGAAGCGCTGCGGCCCCACATCGCGGGTTCCTTCGAAGCGCTGCTGAAGTCTGCCGTCACGCACGCCGGCATGCTGCGCTACCTGGACAACGCCAACTCGGCCGGGCCTGATTCGGTGATCGTGCGGCGCCTGGCGCGGCGGCCGCGGGCCGATGGCGAAGCCGGGCCACGCCTGACCGGGCTCAACGAAAACCTGGCGCGAGAGATCCTGGAACTGCACACGATCGGCGTGACAGGCGGCGGAGCGGCCTACGGCGGCTGGGGCAGCTACACGCAGACCGACGTCACCGAATTCGCCCGTGTGCTCACCGGCTGGCGCGTGCCCTTGCGCGAATTGGTGAACGCGCCCGCCGGCACACCCAGCGTGCGCTTCGACGCCACCTGGCACCAGCCCGGCCCCAAGACCGTGCTCGGCCAGCGCTATGTCGAAGGCCCGCAGGCGCTGGATGCCGTGCTGCACGACCTGGCCCTGCACCCGTCCACCGCGCGCTTCGTCTGCACGAAGCTCGCACGGCACTTCGTCGCCGACGTACCGGCGCCGGCGCTGGTGGCGCGGCTGGAAGCCAGCTGGCGCAGCACCGGCGGCCAGCTGGCGCCGCTGTACCGCACGCTCATCGACGCGCCCGAGGCCTGGGCGCCGACACCGGCCAAGCTGAAGACACCCGAGGAGTTCGTGCTCAGCACGGTGCGTGTGCTGGGCCTGGGTGAATTGGCCTTCGAACGCGCGGCCGACGGTGGCATCGCCGCCCTGGGCCAGCGCGTGCAGGCCGCGCCCTCACCCGCGGGCTGGCCCGACCGCGCCGAAGAATGGCTGGGGCCTGATGCGGTGTGGAAGCGCGTGGAATGGGCGACCCGCGTGGCCGACCGCTTGGGCCGCCGCACCGACGCGCGCGCGCTGGCGCAGGCCAGCCTGGGCCCGCTGCTGCACGAAGCCACGGCAAGGCAGATCGACCGTGCAGCCGACGGTCCGCAGGCCCTGGCCCTGTTGCTGCTGGCTCCTGAGTTCCAGCGTCGATGAAAGGCCGGACACCATGAGCACCCGCCGCCACCTGCTGCAAGCCACCCTGGCCGGCGCCACGCTCGCATCCTGGGCCCGTCTTGCCGTGGCCGCGGCGCCGGCAGCCAGCTCCAAGCGCTTCGTCTTCATCATCCTGCGCGGTGGCATGGACGGCCTGACGGCCGTGCCCGCCATCGGCGACCCGAGCTTCACCGAGGCCCGCGGCCCGCTGGGCGTGTTCACGCCCTTCGGCGCCGAACCGCTGAAGCTGGACAGCACTTTCGCGCTGCACCCGCTGCTGCCGCAACTGCATGCCATGTACGGCCGCAACGAACTGGCCGTGCTGCACGCCGTGGGCCTGCCCTACAAGGAGCGCAGCCACTTCGACGCCCAGCAGGTGCTGGAAAGCGGCGGTCTGCGGCCCTACGACCTGGCCACCGGCTGGCTGGGCCGCGCCCTGCAGACGACGAGCGGCGGCGCGCTGCGCGCGGTGGCGCTGGAAACCGCCGTGCCGCTGGTGCTGCGCGGGCCGCAGGCGGTGGACACCTGGGCACCTTCGGCGCTGCCCGAGCCTTCGGCCGACCTGGTGGCGCGGCTGGAACTGATGTACCGCGGTGACCCCGCACTCGCCCAGGCGCTGGCCCGGGCGCGTGGCCTGCGCGAAGAGCCAGGCATGGCGTCCAACATGAGTGGCGCTAGGGGTGGCCGTGGGGCCGCGGTGGCGCTGGCGAAGAAGGCCGCCGAATTCCTGCAGCGCGGCGCGCAGGTGGCGGTGATGGAACTGGGTGGCTGGGACTCGCACACCAACCAGCCGGCCGCCAATGGCGCGCTGGCCAACAACCTGCGCACGCTCGACGCCACGCTGGCCGCGCTGCGCGAAGGCCTGCTGCCGGGCGATGCCTGGGCGCAGACTGCCGTGCTGGTGGCCACCGAGTTCGGCCGCGAGGTCGCCGTCAATGGCAACCTCGGCACCGACCATGGCACCGGCGGCGCCGCTTTCGTGCTGGGTGGTGCGGTGCGCGGCGGCCGGATGCTGGCCGACTGGCCGGGCCTGGCCAAGAAAGACCGCTACGAAGGCCGCGACCTGCGCATCACCACCGACCTGCGCGCCGTCATGCGCACGCTGCTGGCCGAGCACCTGCAGGTGCCGCGCAGCGCGCTGGACAACACCGTGCTGCCCGGCAGCGCCGGGCTGCCGGCGCTGGCGCTGCTGAAAGCCTAGAGAGGATCAGCCGGCGTATCAGCCGCCCGAGCCGCCGGCCGGCAGCGCGCGCAGGTTGGAGCCGTCAACCTCGACGCGGTCACCCTTCCTGACGTTGGCGCTTCCCAGGGTCAGCGTGCGCCTGCTGCCGTCGTCCATGCGCACCGTCACCTGGTAGGCGGTTTCGGCGCGGGCGCGCTTTTCGACCTCGTTGCCGGCCACGCCGCCACCGATGGCGCCGAGCACGGTCATCGCGGTCTTGCCGCTGCCGCCACCCATCTGGTTGCCGACCACGCCACCGAGCACGCCGCCGACCACGGCGCCGGCGCCGGTGCCTTCACCCTTCTTCTGCACGGCAACGACGCTGTCGACGACACCGCAAGACTGGCAGCTGGCCACGGCAACCGGGCGGGCCGCGGGCTTGGGCGCGGGCTTGGCGGTCGGCCGAATGCCGTCTTCGGGAGCCATCGGCATCCTGCCCTTGCTGTCGGCGCTGGCCACTGCGGCCACGGGTTCAGGCGTGCTGGACTTGCTGCTGAAAACCAGCGCCGACGCGAGGCCGCCGATGACCAGCAGCGCGCCGCCGCCGGCAAAGAGCATCCATTTGGGCATGCCGGCGCTGGAGGTGGAAGAGACAGTAGAGCTTGTGTTCATGGGTCTTGTGTGTGCTGGCGTACAGAAGTCCTCAGTATGGGGACACCGACGCCAGCGGCGCATCAGAACGTCCCGCTAAGCGGTGTAGGACAACGCCGACACCTCCGGGGCTGAGAGCCTGAGAGTCTTTCGTTCATGCCCGCTCATCACACCAAATCGCTCCTGCTCGTCGTTGCAAATGCTCGCCATAGCCCGAGCTATGGCTGTGCTTTGCGCCTAGATCAGGTGCGTTTTGGCGCGCTGCTCGGGCACGCCCGAAAAACTCTCAGGCTCTGAGCTGTCCAGCACCGCGGCCGCCATGCGCACCGCGGCGCCGCGGTGCTGGCCGGCAAAGGCCAGCGCGCAGGCCACGCGCTCTTCGCGTTGCGGGTCGTCGGCGATCTCGGCGGCGCGGCGCACGGCGGCGGGCAGGTCGGGTGCGCGTTCGGCCGCACCGGCGGCCAGCGACAGCTCGGCCGCCAGCGCGAAGTTGAAGGTGTGCGGGCCCATCACCAAGGGGCAGCCGCAGGCCGCGGCCTCGATGAGGTTCTGCCCGCCCAGCGGCGCGAAGCTGCCGCCCAGCAGCGCCACGTCAGCGGCGGCGTAGTAGGCCGCCATCTCGCCGACGCTGTCGCCCAGCCAGACATCGGCTTGCAGGGCCAGCTCACCGGGCTCATCACCCCAGCGGCTGCGCCGCGCGCTCACGAAGCCGGCCGCGGCGATGCCCACCGCCACCTCGTCGAAGCGCTGCGGGTGGCGCGGCACCAGCAGCAACAGCGGCAGTGGCGGCTGCCGTTCAGCCAGCAGTTCGGCGAAGGCGCGCAGCAGCGGCCCTTCCTCGCCTTCGCGGGTGCTCGCCGCCAGCAGCACCGGGCGACCCAGCGCTTCGCGCCAGCGGCGGCCGCGGGCCAGCAGTTCGGGCTTGGGCGACAGGTCGAACTTCAGGTTGCCCAGCACCTGCACCTCACGCGCGCCGCTCGAACGCAGGCGCTCGGCGTCGCCTTCGGACTGCGCCAGCACGCGGCCAAAGCGCGCCAGCGCCGGATGCAGCAGCGCGCGCAGGCGCTGGCCCTTGCGCTGGCTGCGCTCGGACAGGCGCGCGTTGGCCAGCACCATGGGCACGCCGGCCACTTGCGCGGCGTGCAGGAGGTTGGGCCAGACCTCGGTCTCCATCACCACGCCGGCAGACGGCTGGTGAGCCGCCAGAAAGCGGCGCACCGCGCCCGGCGTGTCGTAGGGCAACCAGGCCTGCACGTCGCCTTCGTGCAGCAGCGCCTGGCCGGCTGCGCGGCCGGTGGCCGTGCCGTGCGTCAGCAGCAGTTGCAGACCGGGGCGCTGCGCGCGCAAGGCCTCGATCAACGGTGCCGCGGCATGGGTCTCGCCCAGCGACACGGCATGCAGCCAGAGCCGGCCTGGCACCGGCGTGCCATCAAAGCCGCCCAGGCGTTCGCGCCAGTGGCTGCGATAGGCCGGCTCCTGCCGGCCGCGCCACCACAGCCGTGCGAAGTAAAGCGGCGTGGCCAGGCGCAGCAGCAGCGAGTACGCGGCGCGCGCCAGCGCTTCGCCCATGGCTCAGTGGGCCGCGGCAGCCACCATCGCGTCGGCCTTCACGCTGCGCAGCGTGGCCATGAACTGCGCTTCGATGCGCTGCAGCGCCTCCGGCGTGTGGCCCTCGAAGCGCAGCACCAGCACCGGCGTGGTGTTGCTGGCGCGGATGAGGCCGAAGCCGTCGGCGAAGTCGACGCGCAGGCCGTCGATGGTGCCGACCTCGCCGCCTTCGAAGGGCAGCCGCCCGTCGGCGGCGCGCGCCAGCAGTTCGGCCACCACCGCATGGTGTTCACCTTCGGCGCAGGGCACGTTCAGTTCGGGGGTGTTGAAGCTGGTGGGCAGCGCGTCGAGCTCCGCGCTCGGGCTCTTGCTGCGCGACAGAATCTCGAGCAGCCGCGCCGCCGTGTACATGGCGTCGTCGAAGCCGTACCAGCGTTCGCCGAAGAACAGGTGGCCACTCATTTCGCCTGCAAAGGGCGCGCCCACCTCCTTCAGCTTGGCCTTGATCAGCGAGTGCCCGGTCTTCCACATCAGCGGCTTGCCACCGGCCTTGCGGATGACCACCGGCAGGCGCTGGCTGCACTTCACGTCGAAGATGATGGTCGCACCCTGGTGGCGCTTGAGGATGTCGCGGGCGAAGAACATCACCTGGCGGTCGGGGTAGATGATGTTGCCGCCCTTCGTGACGACGCCCAGGCGGTCGCC
>JANNFE010000150.1:0-4581 GCA_031379415.1 Betaproteobacteria bacterium
GGCGGCTGGCAACCGCGCGTGGAGACCACGCTCACGCTGGCCGCCGCGCTGGGCCCGCCGCCGCCTGCGCTGGCCCGCAGTTGCCAGGGTGAGCTGACACACGACCGGCTGGCCGCCGCCGCCTTGCTGCGCCGGCTGGCCTGGGGCAGTGCCTGGGAGCGCAGCGACGCCGCCGGCTTCGCGCAGATCGTCGCCCGCGTCGTCGATGCCGCACAGGCCTTGCGCAGCGTCGCACTGGCTCGGCCGCCTGCGGCGCGTGAAGACCTCTGGGCCCAGGCCCGCGCCAGCGCCGCAACGCCCGCCGGCCCGGCGGCCACCGAAGCGCTGCTGTTGCGCGTGGCCTTGGAATGGGCCGCGACGGGGGGCCCGGCGGCCACCGACCGCCTGTTCGAACACCGGCCCAGCGCCTGGATCAGCCTGCAGATCGGCGGCCCCGATCCACTCGCCGAAGCGCTGCTGGGTCATGGCGGCACGCCTTCGCTGCGACTGGTAACGGATCCGCCCGCCGAGGCTCCCTGGCCCGCGCCCGAGGCCACGGCCGACGTCGACCGCGTCCTCTGCGACGACGTCGAAGCCGAAGCCCAGGCCGCGGCGTCCGCCGTCATCGGCGCGCTCAATCAAGGCCGCGCGCCGGTGGCCCTGGTGGCGCTGGACCGTGGCAGCCTGCGCCGCATCCGCGCGCTGCTCGAACGCGCCGCCGTGCCGCTGCTCGACGAGACCGGCTGGCTGCTCGCCACCACGCGCGCCGCGGCGGCCGTGGTGTCGCTGCTGCGCGCCGCCCAGCCCGATGCCGGCGCTGATGCCAGGTTGGACTGGCTGAAGACCTGGCCGCTGGCGCCACCACCGGCCGTCAATGCGCTGGAAGCCCACTGGCGCGGCCGCCGCCACGTGCCGGCACGAGAGGCCGGGCTGCGCCTGTGGGACGAAGCGCAGGCCCACCTGGAGCCGCTGTCTCGCCCTGGCGCGCGGCCGCTGTCGACCTGGCTCGACAGTCTGCAGGAGTTGCTGGCCCGCGACGGCAGCTTCGACCGCCTGGGCGCCGACGCCGCCGGAGCCCAGGTGCTGGCCGCGCTGGGCTGGCCGGCCGGCGCGGCCTGGCGCGGCGCCGCTGCCAAGGTGCGCCTGGACCTGCCCGGCTTCATCGCCTGGGTGGAATCGACACTGGAAGCCACGCCCTTCCTGCCCTTGCCCGACGCCGGCGCCGAGCTTGTGCTGACACCGCTGGCGCGCGCCTTCGGCCGACCGTTCGGCCATATCGTGGTGCCGGGCGCCGACGCGCTGCACCTGGGTGCGGTCGAGATGCCGCCTTCGCTGATCCCGCGCGCCATGGCGCTGGCGCTGGGCCTGGACGACGCCGAGCAGCGCCGCCACCGCCAGCGCCTGGCGCTGTCGCAGGTGCTGCGCGCCGGCCGCGTGACGCTGCTGCGCCGCCGCCGCGACGACGACGAGCCGCTGGCCGACAGCCCCGAGCTCGAATGGCTGGCCCTGGCGCGTGCGCGCGCGAGCGCCGCACCCTGGCCGCAGCGCGAATGGCAGCCGGCCACGGTGTCGGTGCCCGCCGCAACCTCCACGCTGCCGGCCCCCGGCGCTGCCGATGCCCTGCCCACCGAACTGAGTGCCACGCTGGTGCAGGCCCTGCGCGACTGCCCCTACAAGTTCTTCGCCCGCGCCGTGCTGCGCTTGAGCGAAGACGACGAGCTCGATGTCGCCCTGGCCAAGCGCGACTTCGGCAACTGGCTGCATGCCGTGCTGCACCGCTTCCACGTCGAGCGCGACTTCGCCGCACCGCCGCTGCCGCAACTGCAGGCGGCGGCCGACTTCGTCACGCACGAGCAGGGGCTGGACGCCGCCGAGCTGCTGCCGTTTCGCGCCAGTTTCGAGCACATCGTGCCGGCCTACCTGGCCTGGCTGGCCGAACGCGAGGCCAGGGGCTGGTTCTGGAGCGACGGCGAGAGCGACCACTGCATCAGCCCCGCCGTGCTGCACGGGCTCACGCTGCGCGGCCGTATCGACCGCCTGGATCACGGCCCCGACGGGCAGCGCCAGCTCATCGACTACAAGACCGGCAGCACCGATGCCCTGAAGCGCAAGGTCAAGGCGCCGCTGGACGACATCCAGCTGGCCTTCTACGGCGCCTTGCTGGACGCCGATGAGCACTTCGGCGCCGCCTACCTGGCGCTGGATGGTGCCGGCGCGCCGCTGGAGATCGGCCAGCCCAATGTGCACGAGGCCGCCCACGCACTGCTGCAGGGCCTGGGCGAGGAGTGGCAGCGCCTGCAGCAGGGCGCGCCGCTGCCGGCGCTGGGCGAAGCCCCGGCCTGCGACGTGTGCGAAGCACGCGGCCTGTGCCGGCGTGACCACTGGAGCGCAAGCTGAACGCGCCGGCTTACCGTGTTGACGGCCGCCCGGTCGACGCCGCCGCCTTCTATGCCGCGGCCTGCAACCCGCAGCGCAGCGTGGTGGTCGAAGCCTGTGCCGGCGCCGGCAAGACCTGGATGCTCGTCTCGCGCATCCTGCGTGCGCTGCTCGACGGTGCCGAGCCGCAACAGATCCTGGCCATCACCTTCACGCGCAAGGCCGCTGGCGAAATGCGTGCGCGGCTCGACGAATGGCTGGCGCAGTTCTCCGACACCGCCGCTGACGAGGCCACGCGTGTTGCCGCGCTGCGCGAGCGTGGGCTGGATGTGTCTGCCGCGGCCCGCCTGGCCCCGGTGCTGGGCGGCCTGCACGAACGCCTGCTGCGCGCTGGCCGCGCCGTGGAGGTGCGCACCTTCCACGCCTGGTTCACGCAGTTGCTGGCGAATGCGCCGCTGTCCATGCTGCAGGCGCTGCAACTGCCGCTGCAGCATGAGCTCATCGAAGACATCTACGTGCTGCGCGATGCCTTGCTGCGCCGCTTCCACCGCGCCGTGAACGGCGATCACGCGCTGCGCACCGACTACCTGGCCCTGGTGGCGCGCCACGGCCGCAGCACGGTGCTGGCCTGGCTGGACGCCGCCTGGCGGCGCGGCCCCGAGATCCTGCGCGCCGACGCGGCCGGCCATGCCGAAGATGGCGTGCCGCCGGCGGCGGCGCTGTGGCCGGTCTGCGCGGGTCTGGCCGATGCGGCCGGCTTGCTGCTCGCGCCGCCGCTGGCCGGTGACATCGACACGCTGGCGCGGCAACTGGGGCAGGGCAGCGCCACGGCGCAGAAAGAAGCCGTCAAACTGCGTGCCGCGCTGGAGCAGACCGACGCCGCGATGGCCTTCGAGCTGGCTTTCGATGCGCTCTTCACCAAGAAGGGCGAGCCGCGCAAGAAGCTCGGCGACAGCCCCTTGCAGCACGCCGTGGCCGACGCGCTGCGGGGCGTCCAGGCCATGCGCCAGCAGCAGCAGGCCCATCTGGACCACGCTGCCATGCTGCGTTTGGCGCGCGTGCTGCTGGCCGAGTTCGCGAAGCTCAAGCGCCGCCGCGGCCTCGTCGACATGCCCGACCTGGAACGCGCCGCCGAAGCGCTGCTGGGCGACAGCGAACTGGCCGGCTGGGTGCAGGAGAGGCTGGACCAGCGCCTGCGCCATGTGCTCATCGACGAGTTCCAGGACACCAGCCCGCTGCAATGGCAGGCGCTGCACGGCTGGCTGTCGTCGTATGCCGGAGCCGGCGGCGGCGCCAGCGGGCAGCGGCCGCCGGCGGTCTTCATCGTCGGCGACCCCAAGCAGAGCATCTACCGCTTCCGCAATGCCGAGCCGCGTGTCTTTGCGGCGGCGCGCGAATTCGTGGCCCAAGGCCTCGAAGGGCAGGTGCTGGAGTGCGACCACACGCGGCGCAATGCGCCGGCCGTGATCGCGGCGCTGAACGCGGTGTTCAACGACGCCGCGGCGGCCGACGGCTGGGGCCCCTACCGCACCCACACCACGGGGTCCGCAGCGCCCGGCACCGTGCGCCGCCTGCCCGGCGTGCCCTATGAAAAGCGCGAAGCCGCGGCGGCCGCCGAGGGCTGGCGCGATTCGCTCACCGAGCCGCGCCACGAGGCCGAGGAACAGCGCCGCGCCGCCGAAGCCGCGCAGGTGGCCGCCGCGGTGGCCGAACTGGTGGGCGATCACGGCCTGCAGCCGGGCGAAGTGATGGTGCTGGCACGCACCCGCACCATGCTGGCCGAGGTGGCCGCAGCGCTGGCCGCGCGTGGCCTGCCGCACGTCGTGGCCGAGCCGCTGAAGCTGCACGAATCGCCCGCAGCGCTGGATTTCATCGCGCTGCTCGACGCGCTGGCCTCACCGGGGCACGACCTGGCGCTGGCGCGCGCGCTGAAGAGCCCGCTCCTCGGCGCCGACGACGCCGACCTGCTGTGGCTGAGCCGCCAGGCCGCCGGCCGCCGGCCCTGGCTGAGCGTGCTGTGCGATGCCGAAGCGCTGCCATCGACGGCCCTGGCCCGCGCCCAGGGCCTGCTGCTGCGCTGGCGCACGGCCGCGGCCACGCTGACGCCGCACGACCTGCTGGACCGCATCGTGCACGAAGGCGATGCCGTGGCGCGCCTGGCCGCCGCGGTGCCCGCCGACCGCCGCGCCGCGGCGCTGCAGGCCGTGGACGCGTTGCTGGCCGCCG
>JANNFE010000161.1:0-4445 GCA_031379415.1 Betaproteobacteria bacterium
TGTCCGCTTCGTGGATCCAGTTCATGAACGGCGACTGGATCAACCACGGCGAGATCCTGTTCAAGGACGTCATCGAAGTGCCGCTGCCGGAGGATGATCCTGCGCGCACGCGCTACTGGCAGACCAAGATGTTTGTCGGCAAGACCCAGCCCGACCCCACGCGCATGCCCGGCCAGGAAGAGGTGCTGGCCAGCGCCATCAACGAAGTCACGCACTGGTGGGACGGCTCGCAGATCTACGGCAGCGACCAGGCCACACAAGACCGCCTGCGTAGCAGTGTGGACGGCAAGCTGCGCGTGGAAGCCGACGGCACGCTGCCGCTGGACCGCAAGGGCATCGAGGACACCGGCTTCACGCGCAACTGGTGGGTGGGCGTGGCCATGCTGCACACGCTCTTCGTGCGCGAGCACAACGCCATCTGCGACATGCTGAAAGACGCCTATCCGGCCTGGGACGACCGGCGCCTCTTCAACGTGGCGCGGCTCATCAACGCCGCCGTGATGGCCAAGATCCACACCATCGAATGGACGCCCGCCATCCTGCCCAACCCGGCGCTGGACGCCGGGCTGAACATGAACTGGTACGGCGCGCTGACCTTCATGCTGCACAAGGGCAAGCAGCGCAAGACGTTGGCCGAAGTCAAGGTGCGCAACCCCGAGATGGGCGGTGTGGTCGGCAACCCCATCAACAAGCACCACCGCGGCTTCGGGCTGAGCGAGGAGTTCGTCGAGGTCTACCGGCTGCATTCGCTGCTACCCGAAGAGCTCGTGCTGCGTCGCCGCGGTGAAGACGGCGTGGCCGAGCACGTGCCCTTCCACGCTACGCGGCAAAGCGGCTCGGCGCGGCTGACGAAGCGCTGGTCCCTCAGCGACCTCTTCTATTCCTTCGGCAACCAGCACCCCGGCGCGCTGGAGTTGAACAACTACCCGCGCTTCATGCAGGCGCTGAGCATCCCCGGCAACCCGTTCTTCGACATGGGCACGGTGGACATCGTGCGCGCGCGTGAACGCGGCGTGCCGCGCTACAACGAGTTCCGGCGCCAGCTCGGCCTGAACCCCATCCGCACCTTCGAAGACCTGACCGACGACCCCGTGCACCTGCGTGAGCTGAAGGCGGTCTACGGCAGCGACCCGGCCGATGTCGAGAAGCTCGACCTGATGGTGGGTACGCTGGGCGAGAAGTTCAGGCCCACCGCCTTCGGCTTCGGCGAGACCATGTTCCAGGTCTTCCTGCTGAACGCCACACGCCGGCTGCAAGCCGACCGCTTCTACACCGACAGCTACACCGAGGACGTGTACACCTGGGAAGGCCTGGCCTGGATCGACGCATCCGACTTCAAGACCGTGCTCTTGCGCCACCACCCGGAACTGGCCGACACGGGCCTCGCCAACATCCGCAACGCCTTCGAGCCCTGGGACACGCAGGAAATCCTGGACCTGGCGCGCCACCCGCTGCGCGCGTGTGACGCCGAACTGAAGGACCACCAGCCAGAACGCGGCGACGCGTACCGCCCGTGAGCATGCTGCGCTGGTGGCTGCGCAAGGCCTTCTGGGACTTCCTGGCCTGGGTGAAGATCTCGCTCAACAAGCCGCTGGTGATTCCGTTGCCGCCCGTACAGCGCAAGCTCATCGTGCCGCAGGAGATGGCCGCGGTGATGCCCGAGGTGCCGCTGAAAGGCGTGCTGGTGTGCCCGCCCCAGGACATCCCGCCCGACGAGTTCGACAAGGCCAAGACGCTGGTCTACCGCTTCCAGGTCTGGCTCTACACCGCCTTCCCGCCCATGCAGCCCGGGCTGCCGCCCATAGCCACCGACGCTCAGGCGGCGCTGAAGACGGCCTACACCTGGCTGCACCGCACGCGCTACCGCGCGCCGCTGCTGCCGGCCGAGTACCTGGGCAGCCCCGACCTGGGATCGCTGGCCGTGCGCGGGCCGTATGCGGGCTACACGACCCGGCAGCCCGATGGTCGCTATGCCTGGGACCTGCGCGCGCTGGCCGGCTATCAGCGCCACGAAGGGCTGCACGACCTGGCGCTGGTGGTGCACTTCGAGCTTGACGAGCGCCGGCGTGCGCTGATGGCCGTGCGCATCGATTGCGCTTTAGGCGAGATCGGCCCGCAAGACGCGCGCTGGGAACTCGCCAAGCGCCTGGCGCTGTGCGCGGCCACCACGCACCTTTCGCTCGTCAGGCACTTCAACTGGGTGCACCTGGCCGGCGGCTCGGCGCTGGCCACGGCCACGCGCAACCGGCTGCCTTCCGGGCATCCGCTGTGCCGACTGCTGTGGCCCTACATCTTTGCGACGCACCAGAGCAACCACATCGTCACGCGCGGCCAGATGGCGCGTGGCGGCGAGTTCGAGACCATCTTCAGCTACAGCTTCGAAGGCATGTGCAAGCTCTTCGAAGACAGCTGGCGCGCCTACCCGCACGTCGTCAACGACCCCGAATCCGACGGCGCCGCACGCGGCGTGCGCCACGCCGGCTTCGACACGCCGACGCAGGACAACCTGGAAGCGCTGTTCGGTGTGATGCACCAGCATGCACAGCGTTATGTCGCGCTCTGCGTCGCCGACGATGCTGCGCTGCAGGCCGACGCCGATGTGCTGGCCTGGCTCGACGAGCTGAACGCGCTCACACCGGGCGGCGTGGGCCTGGCACGCGACGCGCTCACACGCGACACGCTGGCCCGCCTGCTGGCCCAGTGCATGTACCTCGTGACCGTGCAGCACGAGATCTTGGGCAGCGCGCTGTGGGACTACCAGCTGTGGACGCACCGCCAGCCGGTGCGCGTGGCGCTGGACGGCCGGCGCGAGCCGCTGGACGTCTACCAGCGCCTGGTCAACGCCAACTACAACCTGAACGTCACGCGGCTGGCGCTGATGCACGACTTCAGCCAGCTGGCGCTGGACGGCCGCGGCGCTGCCGAGCTGCAGCGCTTCCAGATCGAGCTGGCCGAACTGCAGGCGGCGATGGCACGCAGCCCGTGGGCGTTGTGGCGGCTGGCGCCGAAGATCCTCAAGGTCAACATGAACGCCTGAATCGACAACGGGAGCGGGGGATGAAGAGAAGAAGTTGGATCGTGCTGGGTCTGCTGGTGGCCGCGGTGGGCATCGTGGCCTGGAACCACCGTTTTGGCGTGCCGCAGGACTACGCCACCGACGACGAGCAGTTCAAGTACGGCTCGGTTGGCGCCGACCACCCGCTGGCCACCGCGCCGCTGCCCTACTGGTTGTGGAAGGTGCTGCCGCAGGTGGCGCCACCGTCCAAAGTGATGGGCGCTGACGCGCCGCGCAACACGCTGAACAGCTACGAAGCCTTCGGCCTCGTTCAAGAGAAGCACATGCAGCGGCCCATTGGCTTCTCGCGCCGCACGGTGTTCGGCCTCGACTTCGTCGGCCTGAACTGCGCCTTCTGCCACCTCACCACCGTGCGTGATGCACCAGGCGCCGAGCAGAAGGTGGTGCTGGGCGGCACCGGCAACACGGTGGATATCCGCCGCTACTTCCTCTTCATGTTCGCCGCACTGGCGCCCGGCGCGCTGGACGCCGACCGCACCATGGACGCCGCGCGTGCCGCCGCGATGGCCGAGGGCCGGCCGCTGAACATCGCGGAAAGGTTCCTGTACCGCTACGTCTTCCTGCCGCTCATCCCGCGCATCGTCACGCACTTGAAGCAGAAAGACTTCAAGTTCCTGACCAAAGGCAGCCCGGAGGAACTGCCCAGCTTCGGCCCCGGCCGCGTCGACACCTGGGCCTTGTACAAGCGCGTCTTCGACGGCAAGGACGCGCCGGGGCGCATCCCCGGCATCGTCGACTTTCCGCCGCTGTGGAACCAGAAGGCGCGCACCGGCATGCGCATGCACTGGGACGGCAACACCGACGTGCTGGAAGAACGCAACATCGTCTCGGCGCTCGCCGTCATCGGGCCGCATGTGGACTACCTGGACTTCCCGCGCCTGATGCGCATATCGGCCTGGAGCGAAGGCCTGCTGCCGCCGCGGTATCTGGACCGCATCCCCGACAGCCTGCGCGCCACGGACGGCGTGGGCTACGCCGCGCAGGTAGAGCGCGGCCGCGCGATCTTCGCCAGCCAGTGCGCCGACTGCCACGCGCCCGCTGGGCTGCGTGTCGGCCGCGTCGAGCCGCTGGCCGACCTGGGCACCGACGACGCGCGGCTGAAGGACTTCACGCCGGAGCTTGCCGCGGCACTGAACCAGATCGGCACCGAGCAATGGAAGCTGCGCAACTTCAAGGTACAGAACGGCTACGTCAACAACCTGCTCGACGGCATCTGGCTGCGCGCCCCCTACCTGCACAACGGCTCGGTGCCGACGCTGCGCGACCTGCTGAACGACCCCAAGGACCGCCCCAAGACCTTCTGCCGCGGCAGCGACGTGATCAACTGGAAGGACGTGGGCTTCGACGCCGGGCCGCTGAACCCTGCCGG